>JBDIAM010000406.1:0-3223 GCA_039812445.1 Piscicoccus intestinalis
ACGGGCAGATCGACGGGCAGGGCGACGGCAGCCTGGCGGTGCTCGGTGACGCCGCGCAGGTGCTCGGCGTGGACGCCGGCGGGCTCGTCGCCGCGCAGTCGGGCCGGCTCGTCGCGGTGCTCGGCATCGACAATGTCGTCGTCGTCGACACCCCCGACGCGCTGCTCGTGACGACCCGCGACAAGGCCCAGCAGGTGAAGCGGATCGTCGACGCCCTCAAGGCGCAGGAGCGCACCGACCTCACGTGATCATCAGGTGATCACCGCGGGCGTCTGCGCTGCTTCCGGGGACCAATGTCACCCCGCCGCGACCCCCTGACTCGTTAGGGTGACCTCATGCCTGCTACGACGGCTCGCACTGAGTCAAACCTGCCCATGGAGCCGGTCTACACGGCGGCCTCCCTCGACGGCTTCGACCCGTCTCAGAAACTCGGGGAGCCGGGTAAATTCCCGTTCACCCGAGGCGTGTACCCGACGATGTACACCGGTCGCCCGTGGACGATGCGCCAGTACGCCGGCTTCGGCACGGCCAAGGAGTCCAACGAGCGCTATCGCCAGCTGGTTGCCGCCGGCACCGGCGGTCTGTCGGTGGCCTTCGACCTGCCGACGCAGATGGGGTACGACTCCGACGCCCCCCTCGCCAGCGGTGAGGTCGGCAAGGTCGGCGTCGCCATCGACTCGATCGACGACATGCGGGTGCTCTTCGACCAGCTTCCGCTGGACAAGGTCAGCACGTCGATGACGATCAACGCCCCCGCCTCCACGCTGCTGCTCATGTACGAACTCGTCGCTGCCGAGCAGGGCGCCACGGCCGACAAGCTGACGGGCACCATCCAGAACGACGTGCTCAAGGAGTACATCGCCCGCGGCACGTACATCTACCCGCCGAAGGAGTCGCTGCGCCTCATCAGCGACATCTTCGCCTACTGCAGTCAGCACATTCCGCGCTGGAACACGATCTCGATCTCCGGGTACCACATGGCGGAGGCGGGCGCGACGCCCGCGCAGGAGGTCGCGTTCACGCTGGCGAACGCCAAGGAGTACGTGCGGGCCGCGCACGCCGCCGGGCTCGACGTCGACTCGTTCGCGCCGCGCCTGTCGTTCTTCTTCGTCGCCCGCACGACGCTGCTCGAGGAGGTCGCCAAGTTCCGGGCGGCCCGCCGCATCTGGGCGAAGATGATGCGTGATGAGTTCGGGGCGAAGAACCCCAAGAGCCAGATGCTGCGGTTCCACACGCAGACCGCGGGCGTGCAGCTGACCGCCCAGCAGCCGGAGGTCAACCTCATCCGCGTCTCCCTGCAGGGCCTGGGCGCCGTGCTCGGCGGCACGCAGTCGCTGCACACGAACTCCTTCGACGAGGCGATCGCGCTGCCGACGCAGAAGGCCGCCCGGCTCGCGCTGCGCACCCAGCAGGTCATCGCGTACGAGACGGACGTCTGCAAGACCGTCGACCCGTTCGCCGGCTCCTACGTCGTCGAGTCGCTGACCAATGATCTGGAGCAGCAGATCGAGGAGCTCATGCAGGCCGTCGAGGACAAGGGCGGCGCGGTCTCGGCCATCGAGCAGGGTTTCCAGAAGCAGGAAATCGAGCGCTCCGCCTACGAGCAGCAGCTCAAGACCGACTCCGGTGAGCGGATCGTCGTCGGCCTCAACAAGTTCCAGATCGATGAGGAGGAGCCCTACGAGCCCCTGCGCGTCGACCCGGCGATCGAGGCCGAGCAGCACGCGCGTCTGGAGCGGCTGCGCGCCGACCGCGACAACGACGCGGTGAACCGGGCCCTCGACGGCGTCCGGGCTGCGGCCCAGGGGTCCGACAACATCCTGTACCCGATGAAGGAGGCGCTGGCCGCCCACGCCACCGGTGGCGAGGTCAGCAACGCCCTGCGCGACGTGTGGGGCATGTACTCCCCGCCGGACGCCTTCTGATCCGGCTCACCGGCCCGACGGGCCGCTGGCAGCACCGCGTGCCGGACGTGACGTTCGCGTCACGTCCGGCACGTGACGTCTGCAGCGGCGTGGGCCCCGCGTAGACTCAGGTGGTTGTGACAGTCCAGTCGGCCAAGGCCCCCCTCATGGCATCCGTGGAGCGGATGGCTGCCGACCTGTTGCAGATCCGTCGCGACCTGCACGCCAACCCCGAACTCGCCTTCCAGGAGACCCGCACGAGCGCGCTGCTCGCGGACCGGTTGCGGGCCGGGGGGCTGGCGGCGGAGCTGCTCGAACCCACCGGTGTCGTCGCCGAGGTCGGCGCGCAGGCGCCCCGCTACCGGGTCGGACTGCGGGCCGACATCGACGCCCTGCCGCTCACCGAGCGCACCGGCCTGCCCTTCGCCTCGCGCGTCGACGGGGTGTGTCACGCGTGCGGCCACGACGTGCACGCCACCGCGCTGCTCGGCGCGGCCCTCGCCTTGCACGGGCACCGGCGGGCGCTCGCGGAGGCGGGGGTGGCGGTTCGCGTCATCTTCCAGCCCGCCGAGGAGACCATGCCCGGCGGTGCGCGGGCGATGCTCGACCTCGGCGTCATGGACGGTGTCGACTCGGTCTTCGCCGTGCACTGCGACCCGCACCGCGACCTGGGCAGCGTCGGGGTGCGGCAGGGCCCGATCACCGCGGCGAGCGACGAGGTGCGGGTCATCGTGCGCGGCTCCGGCGGGCACACCTCCCGCCCGCACCTGACGGAAGACGTCACCTACGCCCTGGCGAAGGTCATCACCGACCTGCCGGCGGCCTTGACCCGCCGGCTCGACCCGCGCAGCGTCGCCGCCCTCGTCTGGGGCTCGGTGCACTCCGGCGCGGTGCCGAATGTCATCCCCGACGTCGGGGAGGCCCGCGGCACCTTACGCATGATGGACGCCGCGGCCTGGGAGGGTGTCGCGCCCCTCCTCGAGGAGCTCGTGGCCGCGATCGCGCTGCCATACCGGGTGCAGGCCGAGCTGAGGCACACCCGAGGGGTGCCGCCGGTCGTCAACACCCCGCTGGGGGCCGAGACGCTGCGGGCCGCGGCGCACGCGTCCCTCGGCCCGCAGGCCGTGCACGACACCGAGCAGTCCATGGGCGGTGAGGACTTCGCCTGGCTCCTGCAGGGCCGCGAGGGCGGCCTCGTGCGGGTCGGGACACGGTCTCCGGGCGGCATCACCTACGACCTGCACCGCGGCGATCTCGTCGTCGACGAGGGAGCCGTCGTGGTCGCGGCTCGGCTGTTCACCGCGATCCCGTGGGCCGCG
>JBDIAM010000407.1:0-3221 GCA_039812445.1 Piscicoccus intestinalis
GTGCGGGCGGGGCTGCGGATGATGCTCGGCGGCCCCGACGGCGTCGAGGTGGTCGCCGAGGGCGACGACGGCGACCAGGTCGTCGCGCTCGTCGGGCGACACCGACCCGACGTCGTGCTCATGGACATCCGCATGGCCCGCGTCGACGGGCTCACCGCCACCCGCGACCTGCTGGCGCGCTACCCGGACACCAACGTGCTCGTGCTGACGACCTTCGACGCCGACGCCTACGTGCTCGAGGCGCTACGCGTCGGGGCCCGCGGGTTCGTGCTCAAGGACACTCCCCCGGACCGGCTCGTCGCGGCCGTGCACGAGGTCGTCGCCGGCGACCACGCGCTCTCGCCGTCGGTGACCGCGCTGCTCGTGCGCCAGGTCAGCCAAGGGCCACCCGCCGACGACCGGGCCGCGAAGGCCCGCGCCCAGCTCGCGCGGCTGACCGAGCGGGAGCTGCAGGTGGCGCGCGCGCTCGCGCACGGCGGCTCCAACGCCGACATCTCGCGCGAGCTCTACCTCGGGGTGCCGACCGTCAAGGCGCACGTGTCGAGCATCCTCGCCAAGCTCGGCCTGGCCAACCGCGTGCAGGTGGCGCTCCTCGTGCAGGACGCCGCCGCCGACGGCTGAGGCCGAGCTGTCGGTCGGTCGAGCCTGTCGATCCCTCGGTCCGTCGGTCGAGCCTGTCGCCGGTCGATGTCAGCATGGCGACATGGCGCATCCCGACCTCACGACGCGTTCCGAGCCGTCACGCGACCTGCCGGGCGGCACGGCCCGAGCGGGCACGGCCTCGGCGGCGCACTGGGGGCTGTTCAACGCGCACTCCCGCGACGGCGAGGTCGTCGGGGTGCGGCCGTGGGCGGGCGATCGGGCACCGTCTCCGCTGCTGGGCAACATTCCCGGCTCGGTGCGGCATCGGAGCCGGGTGGCGCGGCCCGCGGTGCGCCGCTCGTGGCTCGAGGGCGGCCCCGGCCCGCGCGACCGCACGACGCAGGACTTCGTGGAACCCGGCTGGGACGAGGTGCTCGACGCGCTCGCCGCCGAGTACGACCGGGTGCGGCGCGAGCACGGCAATTCCGCGATCTACGGCGGCTCCTACGGCTGGGCCAGCGCCGGGCGGTTCCACCACGCGCAGTCGCAGCTGCACCGCTTTCTCAACTGCCTCGGCGGCTACACCCGGTCGGTGAACTCGTACTCGACGGGGGCGTCGGAGGTCTTCCTGCCGCACGTGCTGGCTCCGGAGTCGGTCGTCACGCAGTTCGCGACCACGTGGGACGTCATCGCCGAGCACACCCAGGTGATGCTGTGCCTCGGTGGGGTTCCGGTGAAGAACACCGGCACCGACTCCGGCGGCTCGGCCGACCACCCGGTGCCGGGCGGGATCGCGCGCGCCCTGGCGGCGGGCGTGCGGATGGTGTCGGTGAGCCCGCTGCGCGACGACCTGCCCGGGCTGGCGGGCGCCGCTCCGCTCGACGCCGCGGGGCTGCGGGAGCTGGGGGCGGGTCTGGGGCCCGACGTCGTCGACGGTGCCGGGCCGTCGACGCCGCAGCGCGCGGGAGGCGGCGCGGTGGGCTGGCTGCCGATCCGGCCCGGCACCGACGTGGCGTTCGTGCTCGGGCTCATCGGCTGTCTCGATGCGGACGGCGCGATCGACGACGGCTTCCTGCGCCGGTACTGCGTCGGCGGCGAGGCGCTGCTCGCCGACGTGCGCGGCGAGCGCGACGGCCAGGTCAAGGACGCCCGCTGGGCCGCGGGCATCTGCGGGGTGGGCGCCGACGTCGTCACCGAGTGCGCGCGGCTGCTCGCGGGGCGCCGCTCGCTGGTGACCGTCGGGTGGTCGCTGCAGCGCATCCGACACGGCGAGCAGCCGCTGTGGGCGGGACTGGCGCTGGCCGCGTGCCTGGGCCGGATCGGCCTGCCGGGAGGCGGTTTCGGCAGCGGCTACGGGTCGATGAACAAGGCGGGCATCGCGCCGTCGGTCGTCGCGCTGCCGTCGCTGCCGCAGGGGCTCAACGCGGTGCGCGAGTTCATCCCGGTCGCGCGGGTCAGCGACATGCTGCTCCACCCGGGCCGCGAATTCGACTACGACGGAGGCCGATACACCTACCCCGACATCCGGTTGGTGCACTGGGCCGGCGGCAACCCGTTCCACCACCATCAGGATCTGCGCCGGCTGCGGCGGGCGCTGGGGCGCGTCGACACCCTCGTCGTCTCCGACCCGTACTGGACCGCGATGGCCCGCCACGCCGACGTCGTGCTCCCCTCGACGACCGCCCTGGAGCGCGACGACCTCGCCGGCACCCGCGCCGCGGCCCGGCTCACCGCGATGCGGGCCGTCACGCCGCGGTTCGCGCAGGCGCGGGACGACTACGACACCTACGCGGCGCTGGCGCGGCGGCTCGGGGTCGAGGCCGAGTTCACGCAGGGCCGCACGACGCCGGAGTGGATCGCGCACCTCTACGAGACGTGGCGCGCCGACCTGGAGGCGGGCCGCACCCTGCCGCGCGGCGTCGAGGCGCCGCAGCTGCCCGGCGTCGAGCGGTTCTGGTCCGACGGCTTCGTCGACCTGCCGCGCACGCCGCCGCTGACGCTGCTCGCGGCCTTCCGCGCCGACCCGCGGGGCGCGCCGCTGACGACCCCGTCGGGCCGGATCGAGCTGGCCAGCGAGCGGATCGCCGGGTTCGGCTACGACGACTGCCCGGGCCGGCCCACGTGGCTCGAACCGCAGGAGTGGCTCGGCGGTGAGCGGGCGCGGCGCTGGCCGCTGCACCTGGTCGCCAACCAGCCCGCGACCCGGCTGCACAGCCAGCTCGACCACGGCGCCACGTCGCAGGCGAGCAAGGTCGCCGGGCGCGAGCCGATCCGCCTGCACCCGCACGACGCGGCCGCCCGCGGCATCGGCGACGGCGACGTCGTGCTCGTCAGCAACGACCGCGGCGCCTGCCTGGCCGGGGCGCGGCTCAGCGACGATCTGGCCGCGGGGGTGGTGCAGCTGTCGACCGGCGCCTGGTACGACCCCTACGACCCGTCTCGACACGGACCGGAGGCGGGAGAGCACGGCCTGCCCGTGGGCGCCTGCGTGCACGGCAACCCCAACGTGCTCACCCCCGACGTCGGCACCTCCCGCCTCGCCCAGGGTTGCACCGGCCAGCACGTGCTCGTGCAGGTCGAACCCTGGCGCGGCCCGCTGCCGCCGGTGCTGGCCTTCGAGCCGCCCGTGCTCGAGCCCG
>JBDIAM010000408.1:0-3218 GCA_039812445.1 Piscicoccus intestinalis
TCGCCCGGCTCACTCGTCCGGCTCACTCGTCCGGCTCACTCGTCCGGCTCACTCGCCCTGTTCACAGGCCCCGGTCACTCCCCCGGGTTCACTCCCCTGGGTTCTCCTGCCGGGAGCCCGCAGTGCCGTCCGCCCGACGCCACTGCACGACGAGTTCGTCGCGGGTCCCGAACCGCACGAGGTGGCGCCCGAGCACGTCCTCCAAACGCTCGACGGTCTCCGGTGCGGCGCTCAGCGCCATGACGAGTTCGCCCGGCCGGCAGGTCAACTCGGCGTGGTCGCCGGCGTCGCCGAAGGCGATCGTGCCGCGCTCGGCCTGCTCGTCCCACTCGGCCCGCGCGCGGCGGCCGAGGTGCGACGTGAGCTGTTTGCCGTACCGGGCCGGTCGGGTCGTCGCCACCACCGCCTCGGACGCGGGCGGATCTGCCCGGTCGGGCGAGGTGGGCGCGCCCGAGCCGCGGCTGCCCTCGCGAGGGGAATCGCGGGAGGAGTCGAGGGAAGAGTCCGGGGAGGAATCGCGGGCAGGGCCGGGGCCGAGGCGGTCGCCGGGTCCGTCGATGTCTGGCGAAGTCATAGGCCGATTGTCGCCTCCACGGCCGCGCGGCCGGCGGCCGGCCGGTCGTGAGGCTCCTGTGAGGTTCGCGAGAGCGGCGCGAGAGACCGCCTCCGTAGCGTGGTCGTCACGAGGTCGCCACAGACCTCGGCCGCGGGTGGGGGGCGAATCCCCAAGCCCCGCGCGCGGCGCCCCCGGACACAGGGGGTCCGGGCCGGCCGGTCGGTCACCGCGCGAGGGGTCGGTGACCGGCCGGACGTCGGCCACCCGGCCGCTCAGCGCAGGTGGCGCGGCTTCTCGAAGAACAGCGTGGCGACCCACCCGACGAGCACGACGGCGGCGGGCAGCAGCATCGATTCGGCGAGCGCCCGCGCGAACGGCTCCAGCAGCGGCGCCGGCAGCCCGCTCCCGGAGGCCTGCATCTCCCCCGCGGAGGCGGCCCCGGCACCCAGGTGCGCGCTGAGCCGCGAGGCCATGAGCACGGCGATCGCGGCGCTGCCGAGCACCGAGCCCATCTGGCGGGTCGTGTTGTAGACGCCCGCGCCGGCTCCGGCGAGGGCCATCGGCAGGTTGCGGTTGGCCGACGTCGACAGCGGCCCCCACACCAGCGAGCTGGTCGCGCCGAGCACGAGCGCCGCGAGCAGGATCGCCCACGTCGGCGAGTCCGGGCGCATGAGCCACGCGAGCAGCAGCACCGACATCGACAGGCCGAACAGCCCGATGCCGCCGAGGACCCGCGGGTGGGTGCGGTCGACGAGCCGCCCCACCGGCCGCGCGAGCAGGATCGACATGACGGCCTGCGGAGCCAGCAGCAGGGCGGCCATCGTCGGCGAGAGCCCCCGCACCAGCTGGGCGTAGATCGTGAACGGGAACATCATCGCGGTGATCGTGAAGCCGACCGTGGTGATGCCGATGTTGGCCAGGGAGAAGTTGCGGTCGCGGAACAGGCTCAGCGGCACCAGCGGGTCGCGCGTCGTGCGGCTCTGCCACCACACGAAGACGACGAGGGAGACGGTGCCCAGGCCCAGCAGCAGCGGCACCGAGATCGGTCCGTAGATCGTGCCCCAGTCGTGCGACTCGCCCTCCTGGATGGCGAACACACCGCAGAAGAGCCCGAACGCCGAGAGCACCACGCCGACCCAGTCGAAGCTGCGCGCGTGCGTCGGCAGCCGCGGCACGAGCCGCCAGGCGAGCGCGAACGCGAGCACCCCGACGGGCACGTTGACGAAGAAGATCCACTCCCAGCCGAGATGGTCGATGAGCACGCCGCCGAGCACCGGGCCCACGAGGGTGGCGACACCCGCGGTCGCGCCCCACAGCGCCATCGCCGAGCCGCGCCGGTCGGCCGGGAACGTGCGGGTGATGACCGCCATCGTCTGCGGCGTCATCATCGCCGCGCCGAAGCCCTGCACGGCCCGCGCGGCGATGAGCATGCCGATCGAGCCCGACAGTCCGCACCACAGCGACGCGAGCGTGAAGACGACGAGCCCGCTCTGGTACATGCGCTTGGGGCCGTAGCGGTCGCCGAGGCGGCCGGTGATGAGCAGCGGCACGGCGTACGCGAGCAGGTAGGCGCTCGTCACCCACAGCACGGTCGTGATGTCGGCGCCGAACGCGCGCATGAGGGCCGGCGTCGCGATCGAGACGATCGTGGAGTCGACCAGGATCATGAAGAAGCCGAGGACGAGCGCCCACAGTGCCGGCCACGGGTTCGCGGGCAGGCCGGTCGGGGTCGATGCGGCGCCGGGCAGAGACTGCTGAGGCGGCCCGGACGGCCCGGACGGGGCGGAGACTGCAGACGGAACGGACGGCGCGGGGGCCGGCGTGACGCCGGGATCGGTCACGGACGCTCCTGGGTGTGGATCAGGGTGGGTTCGCTTGCAGCTCAGCGGATTTCGCCAGGACGGTTCGGGGCCGCGAGCGGCGCCGGGCGCGTCGGAGGCGGACGGTCGTCCCGAGGCCTCGACCTCGACCGCACGAGCGCGCAGCGCTGCGGGCGCCTCCACAGTATGCGCGTCTGCGCCGCGAGTATGCGCGTCTGCGCCGCGGCGGGAGCGCCGGTCCGGTCTCCGGAGGCCGAGTGCGCGCCCGGCCTCGCCGGCCAGACCGAGCCCGTGTCCCGCCTCCGACCGCCGGTGGCTCACCGCACGCCGTCGACCGGCCGGCCGTCTTCGAGGTAGCGGCAGCGCGACGGGTCGTCGAGCACGCTGCGGACCCGGCGGCCGACGGCGGGCCGAAGGAGCTTCACGGCGGTCTTGTCGGGCACGAACCGGTGCTGCTCGATCTCCGAGGCCTGCAGTCGGATCGCGCCGCGTACGTCTGCGTCGTCGACCTCGCAGGCGAACAGGAACCGCAGCCCGAGCAGTCGCCCCGGCTTGGCGGGCCGGGTGTCGACGCAGACCAGCCGCCCCGCGGAGACGGTCAGCCCCGTCTCCTCGCGGACCTCGCGGCGGCAGGCGTCCCACGGGGTCTCGCCGTCGGCCTCCATGACACCGCCCGGCAGGGTCCAGCCCGACTTGTACGTGGGCTTGAGGATCAGCAGGCGCCCGGAGGGGTCGCGGATCAGCGCCCCCGCGGACGCGGCGACGACGGGAGGGGCCGACCAGGTGCGTGCCATGCCACCGATCCTCGCGGACGTCGGCGTCGCCGGCGACACCACCCCGCG
>JBDIAM010000409.1:0-3212 GCA_039812445.1 Piscicoccus intestinalis
GAGCAGCGTGGCCCGCAGGCGGCCCTTGCCGACCACCGTTCGGACTATCACCGCGCGAACCTCTTGTACCGGTACAAGCCCTTGACCTGCATCGATGAGAACGCGCGCCGCGAACTCGGCTTACGGTGATAGTCCGAACGGTGCGGCCGTCACGGGCCGCCGAACTGTCGGCCCGGTCGATGGTGGGTTCGCAGCCGCTCGCGGGCGGTTTCGGCCGCGCGCTTCGTAGGGTGTGGGCATGACGAACCCGCAGAGGTGGAGCGCATCGGACGCGGCGGCGATAACCGGCCCGCAGGAGGTGCACCTGCGCACGCAGCGTCGCGACGGGAGCTTGCGCAGCCCCCGGATCATCTGGATCGTCGGCGACGGCGACCGGGTGTTCATCCGCTCGACCAACGGCCGCGGCGCCAACTGGTTCCGATGGGCCATCGCCACCGGCACCGGGCGGCTCGAGGCTCGCGGCGCCGAGTTCGACGTGCGCTTCGAAGAGGTCACCGACGAGGCCGACCTGCGGCTCGTCGACGAGGGCTACCGGGCGAAGTACTCGTCGTACGCCTCGATCGTCGACCACCTCGTCGGCGCCGGCCCCCGCGAGGCCACCCTCGAACTCCTCCCCGCCTGACCCTCGCCCACATGGCCGAAGGCTGCCCTTTCGGTCGAGGGCTTCGGCTACAGCCCTAGACCTCGACCGAAAGGGCAGCCTTCGGCCGGTTTGGGTAACGGGGCGGGGCGCGCGAGTCGCCGGGAGGGTCAGCCGCGCGGCTCGATCTCGCCCATCGGGCCGAAGCCGGTGATCTCCTCGGCGTCGACGTAGATGATCTGCGGCTGCGCCGAGACGATGTCGGGCATCTCCTCGACGAACCGGGTGAAATGCTCGGTCTTCGTGTGCGCCCCGCCGGCGTCGGAGTCGGTGAACCCCTCGATGCAGATGTACGTCTCCGGCTCCAGCACGCTCTGCGCGAACTCGAAGAACTCGCAACCGGGCTCGGCGTTGACCGCCTCGGCGTAGTAGCTCGACAGCTCCTTCCACTCCGAGAGCTTGTCGGTGCGGATGGGGAACTTCACGGTGATGAGGATCATGGGTCTCCTTCGGTCGCTTCCCGCCGGTGCGCGCAACGGTTCGCGCGCGCCGGCCTGGCCTACGTGCTCGAATCTATCCGCCGGTCGCGCCGGGCTCTCGTCGAGCCGGTGTCTCACTCTGCGACAGCGCGGTCTCATGCGCTAATTTATCCAAGACACCTGGTAGAAAATGAAGGAGACCGAGATGGCCGACACCGAACTCGACGTGCGCGACGAACCGCCCGCCCGCCGCCACCAGCTGATCTTCGAGACCTACGGTGCGCTCGCGCCGGGTGCGGCGTTCGTGCTCGTCAACGACCACGACCCCAAGCCGCTCTACTACCAGTTCGCGGCCGAGCACGCCGGCGAGTTCACCTGGGACTACCTCGAGCAGGGCCCGGAGCGCTGGCAGGTGCGGATCGGCCGACCGGACGCCGCCTGACGTGACCGGCCTGCCGAACTACGGCCCGATCGGCGAGCTCGACGTCACCGAATGGGTCGGCGAGCCGCCCGGATCGCTCGCGGATCTGCGCGGTCGCGTGGTCGCCATCGAGGCCTTCCAGATGCTGTGCCCCGGGTGCGTGCAGCACGGCCTGCCGCAGGCGCAGCGGCTGCACCGCCTGTTCCGCCGCGAGGACGTCGTGGTGATCGGGCTGCACACCGTCTTCGAGCACCACGACGTCATGGGGCCCGAGGCGCTGCGGGTATTCCTCAGCGAATTTGCGATCACCTTTCCCGTGGCGATCGACCGGCCGCAACCGGGCGGCATGCCGGCGACGATGAGCCGGCTCGGGCTGCCGGGCACGCCCTCGCTGCTGTTCCTCGACCGGGCCGGTGACCTGCGCTTCCACCGGTTCGGTCAGGTCGACGACCTCACCCTCGGCACCGTCGTCGGCGCGCTCGTCGCGTGAGCGCCGGGCCTGGCGCCGTCAGCCGATCGTGAGTTCGGAGTCGGTGTAGACCGCGACGGGCGTCGCCGCGAAGACGAGCCGGGTGTCGCCGCCGCGGGTGCGCGGCACATACGCCGCGACCCGGCGGCCGGGCCGGGCGCCGGCCTCCAGCCAGACCTCACGCACGCCGCTCCATCCCGGGCAGCCCTCCGTCAACTCCCACGTCCACACGGGCTCGTCGCCGGCGTCCGGCGAGCGGTCGGCCGGAGCGAGGCGGGCGCGCACCATCTGGTCGGTGGCGTACGGCGAACGGGCGCGCTGGTCGTTGATCTGGACGCGCACGAGCCGACGGGATCGCAGCAACCGCCAGGCCGGCACGGCCCGCGGTGCGGCCGCCAGGCTGATCTGCATCGAGATGACGGCCATCTGGGCGGTGAACAGTTCGTCGAGGCCGCCGCCCATGCTCACATCGAGCACCGCCACGGCCGCCGTGCCGCCGACGAGCATCACGAGCAACCCGCCCCACAGGAACACGGTGGTGCGGGCCTTGCGACGCAGGTCGGCGAGCTGGGGCGGGTCGAGTGCGTCGCCCGGTCCGGCCGGGTCGGTGGGACCGACCGGGTCGCGATCGCTCGATCCCGGCGGCGCGAACCGGGTGGGGTGATCGGCCTCCGGGGTGGTGTACGGCCAGACCACCTGAGCCGACCCGTCCGTCGCCACGACGACCGGCGTGCGGCGGGCCAGCGAGAACTGCGCGTCCACCCACACGCGCCGACCCGGCTCCGGGGGTGCGGGGCGCAGGGCGATGCGCCAGCCCCATCGGCTCCCCGGCTCGGGGTGGTGTTTGCGATCATCGGGCCGTGCCGGGGAGGCGGGGTCAGAGCCGTCGTCGGGGCCGTCGTCGTGCTCGTCGTCGTGCTCGTCGTCGAGGCGCACCGCGATGCGCACGCCACCGCTCGCGACGACCGTGGCCGGCCGCAGGTCGGTGACGTGCCGACACGCGGACCCCGTCGTCGGCTGCCAGCGCGGCACCGACGCCCAGGCAAACAGGGTCGCAGCGATGACGAAAGCCACGGTGACCAGGGGCGCTGCGCCGACCCCACCCCCGTACGGAGGCGGGAACGCCGCCCAGACCGCGCCGGCCAGCACGAGCACCACGAGGGGCCACACCGTCCACTGCCACCGGTTCAGCCGGCGGCGCTGCTCGCGTAGGGCGGTGAGCGCGGCCTCGCGCGTCAACCCGTCCGGCGCGGCCTCGGGCGT
>JBDIAM010000410.1:0-3204 GCA_039812445.1 Piscicoccus intestinalis
GGCATGACGCGGGCGCGACGGAAGGCGTTGGTGACGGCCTCCGGCACGTTGTCGGCGGCGGTGACCTCGCCGGTGTGCTTGGTGACGGCGGCGAGCAGGCTGGCGGCGTCCATCGACTGGTGGGTGTGCTTGAGCCGGTCGGCCCGCCCGACGGCGCCGCACAACGCGACCATGGGGTCGCCCTCGTACGTGGCGGTGACCAGGCCGGTCGTGAGGTTGGTGGTGCCGGGCCCGGAGGTGACGAGGGCGACGCCGGGGGTGCCGGTGAGGCGGCCGACGGCGGCCGCCATGAAGGCGGCGTTCTGCTCGTGGCGGCAGACGATGAGTTCGGGGCCGTCGTCGCCGATGTCGAGGAGGGCGTCGTAGACCTGGTCGACCTTGGCGCCGGGCACCCCGAAGACCCACCGGACCCCTTGGGCCTGCAGGCATTCGACGACGCGTTGGGCGCTGCGGACGGGGGTGGTCTCGGTGGCGCTCATGCCATCGCCTCTCGTGTCTGACTGCTGGTGCTACCTGTGCTGCCGGGCACCGAGCCTAGACCCGCGACGAGGGCGGCGACCGACTGCGGCCGGCGGACGCGAGCGGACGACCGAGGGGCGGCGACCGACTGCGGCCGTCGGACGCGAGCGGGCGACACACTAGGCTGCGCGCATGCGCATCCGGCACCGCATCTTTCAGACGAGCCTCATCTCGTCGCTGGCCTCCGGGGTGTTCGAGGACGACATGACACTGGCCGAGCTGCTCGGGCGGGGGTCGTTCGGGCTCGGCACGTTCAACGAGCTCGACGGGGAGATGATCATCCTCGACGGCACGTGCTACCAGCTGCGTTCGGACGGCAGCGTCAGCCTCCCGCCGATGAGCGCGCACACCCCGTACGCGGCGGTGACGAACTTCGTGCCGACGCTGCGCCGCGACATCGACGACGACCTGGTGCGTAAGGGAGTCAGCGACATCATCGACTCGATGCTGCCGTCGCCGAACTACATGTACGCGCTGCGGATCACCGGCGACTTCGCGTGGGTGACGACGCGGACGGTGCAGCGCCAGCAGGCGCCGTACCGGACGCTCGTCGAGGCCACCGACGGCGAGGAGGTCGTGCGCTTCGAGGACGTGCGCGGCGTGGTCGCCGGCTTCCGCACGCCGCTGTTCGAGGCGGCGATCTCGGTGCCCGGGTGCCACGCGCACTTCATCGACGACGACCGCGAGCGCGGCGGACACCTCATCGACTTCGAGATCCGCTCCGGGGTGGCGGAGATCTGCATCGGCACCGACCTCGAACTTCGCCTCCCGTTGACCAGCGAGTTCGAATCGGCCGATCTGACTCCGGACGATCTGCAGGAGCAGCTGCACAAGGCCGAGCACGCCGGCCACAACTGAGCTGAGTCGGTCGCTCATCAGAACGGCGGCGGGTCGGGGTCGGGCAGATAAGGCGGTGCGGGGTCGGTCCCGTCAGGGTCTGGCAGGTCGGGCGGGCCAGTGTCGGGCGGGCCAGTGTCGGGCGGGCCTGGGTCGGGTAGACCGGGCGGATCGAGGTCGGGCGGACCAGGGGTGCTCGGCTCGGGGTCAGCCGTATCGGGGTCAGCCGTATCGTTGCCGCCGCCGCGCACCCACAGCCCGGGGCCGTCGCCGTCGGGCGGCAGACCGAGCGGGAACTCGACGAACTGCAGCTCGCAGCGCAGCGCGTGCTCGACGCGCGACACCGCTCGTTCCAGGGGCAGGGGCCGGTAGTCGTACGGGTAGCTGATGTACTCGCGGCCCGTGCCGGTGGTCCACCTGATGAGTTCGCCGTCGCGCAGCGCCCGCCAGCGGCCGCGGGTCTTGTGGTTGTGGTGCGGCCGGTGCTTGCCGGACAGGTTGTCCTCGGAGGTCTGACCCCCTCGCCGCCGTTCGATGTCGTGATCGAGGTCGCAGGCCTCGGGCGGGACGACGCAGCCCGGCACCCGACACTCGCCGTCGCGGGCCCGAACCGCCCGGGCCAGCGGCGCCCCCGGCCGGTAGGCCGTCGTGGACAGCTCGACCGCCGAACCGTCCAGCGGGTCGACGACCAGGCGCCGCCACGTCGACCCGGCGACCATGGCCGCCTCGCGGACAACCTCGGCGGGCAGCGTGTCGACGCCGCCGGCACCGGAGATCCGCCCCGGCTCGAGGTCGAGACCGAGGAGCGTGCCCAGCCCGACGACCACCGAGACCTGCGCGACCGGCCAGCGGCGGCCCACCAGCGCCGGATCGAACGACGGCGCCACCGCGTCGGCCGCGTCGGAGCCGTTCGAGGGCGCGCCGACGTGCGCGGCCTGCCCCGCCTGCCCCGCCTGCCCGCCCTGCGCGGCCCGTGCGTCCTGCGCCTCCTGGGCGGCCCGTGCGGCACTGACCACACCGACTTCGCCGCTGTCAGCCGTGCGGGAGCGAACCTCGCCGGCGGCGGTCTCGGACGACCCGTCACACGAGCCCGCCGCCGCGCCGAGACGCCCGAACATCAGCAGGTCGAGCGTGACGTCGGAGCGCAGTTGGGCCAGCGTGCGGTTCTCCCCCGCCTTCCGCAGGCGCCGGGCGAGGTCGTCGACCCGGGAGTGCGCGCCACGGAGCCGGGCCGCGCCGCCGGTCACCCGCAGCTCGCCGGTGCCGTCGGGGTCGATGAGCACGTCGACGCGCCGGTCGGCCAGCCGCCGGGCCCGCTGTTCGCGGGAGTCGACGAGCCGGGCCAGGCGACGCGCGAGCCGCTGCCGGAACAGGGGATTGCTCAGGGCCGCGCCACCGCGCACGGGCGCGAGCACCCCCTCGGCCACCTCGGCGGCCAGCGGCCCGGGCAGCACCCGGCACTCCTCGTACAGCGTCTTGGCCCGCCAGAACGAGACCTCGCCGGCGCGCAGCCGCTCCCCCAGCGCGTGCACCCGCACCGGCTCCGCGGTGGCGAAGCCGACCCGGGAGGCGGCCTCGCGGGCTCCCATACCGGTGGCGAGCACCAGCTCGTCGGCCATCGCCGAATCGGCCGCGTCGACCGCGCGCCGTCGGGTCGTCGCCGACGCGTCGGGGCCGGCCTCGATGAGCGCGGCGGCCCGCTCGCGACGGGTCAGCTCACCGGTCGCGGCCAGCGAGATGTGGTCGGCCCACGCCTTCAGCGCCTCCATGGCCTCCACGACCGACAGCACGTCGGATGAACTCACGCGCTCGAAGGCGTCGCGCGGCAGCGCCGCGTGCGGCTCGCAC
>JBDIAM010000411.1:0-3199 GCA_039812445.1 Piscicoccus intestinalis
GTCGATGCGGCGGGTCCAGCCGCGGGCGTCGAGGTGTTCCAGGAGCGGGATCGCGACCCGGCGCGTCGTGTCCAGCGCCTGCCGCGCCTGGCTCGTCGTGAACGGCTGCGGCAGCGCGGCGAGCACCCGCATGGCCCGCGCCGGCGCGATGGGCTGCACGTAGATGCCGTCGGCGAGCCGCATCAGCCGACCGTTCGCGACGGCCGCGGCGAGCTGGCGCGGGCCCAGACCCGCCTCCGTCAGTTCGGTGGCCTCCGGCGCCGCGAACGGGTGCTCGGCGAGCCGCGCCTCGATGCGCGCCAGGCCCGCCTCCGCGGGGCCGAGGTCGGGGCGGGCGCCGGGCAGCCGCAACCGACCCTCGACGACCTCCAACCCTGCGGCCGTCGCGGCCGGCGCGACGAGCCGCCGATCAGGGATGTCGGTGGCGGCGCGGGCCTCCTCCAGCGGCACCGACGGATCGAGCGGATCGTGCCGCGCGCGCCGCGACGCCTGGTCGCGCAGCGCCTGCCCCCAGGCGCGCCAACGATCTCGGCTGATGAGCCAATCACCTTGGCGCACCACCTCGTCCGTCGACGAGTCGGGGTCGAGCCCGAGCTGGGTCGCGTGCGCGACCCGCATCGCGCCGCGGGCCGCCACCTCGGTCGCCAGGTCGGGCTCGTCGGGGGCGCCGGAGCGGGCGGCGAGGGTGTGGCCGCGGCGGGCCCCGTCTCCGCGCCGGGTGAGCCGCGGGGGGTCGGGGTCGACGACGACGATGCCGCAGATCGCCTCGCCGGAGGCGTCGCCGGGGTCGCGCAGGATCGCCCGGTCGCCGGCGACGAGCGGCAGCGGGTGCGGCAGCACCACCCGCACCGCCCCCGTGGAGCCGGTGTCGAGCGGGCGCAGGTGCACGCCCGGGGAAGCGGTGCCCACGTGCAGCGTGACCTGCGACGGGAGCGCCGCGAGCACCGCCGGATCGGTGACGCAGCGGGCGTCGAAGACCTGCGTGCGCCGCCACGCGCCCGGCGTCAGCAGCGCCTCGCCGCGCTCGATGTCGTCGGCGGCCAGGCCCCGCAGGTTGACCGCGACCCGGGTGACGCCGTCGGCGGCCGACACCGTGCGGTGGTCGCGGCCCAGGCTCTGCAGTCCGCGCACACGCACCCGCCGAGTGCTCGCGCCCGCGAGGTCGAGCTCGTCACCGACGGCCAGCGCGCCCTCGGCGAACGTGCCGGTGACGACCGTGCCGGCGCCGCCGATGGTGAACGACCGGTCGATCCACAAGCGGGCGCGGGTGGCCACTCGTGGATCCGTCGGGGTGGGCATGCGAGCGAGCAGACGCCCCAACGCGGCCCGCAACTCGTCCAGGCCGGAGCCGGTGACGGGGCTGACCGCCAACGCCTCCGCCTCGGCCAGCCCGGCGGCGGCGAGCCGCTCCCGGGCCTGCTCGAGGGCGGGAGCCGGGTCGGCGAGGTCGGCGCGGGTGACGACGAGCAGGCCGTGCCGGATGCCGATGGCCTCGACGGCCCGTAGGTGCTCCTCGCTCTGGGCGCTCCACCCGGCGTCGGCGGCGACGACGAAGACGACCCCGGGCGCGGGGCCGATGCCGGCGAGCATGTTGCCGATGAACCGCCGGTGCCCGGGCACGTCGACGAACGCGACCTGCTCGCCGCCGGGCAGGGTGGTCCACGCGTAACCGAGGTCGATCGTCAGGCCGCGGCGCTTCTCGGCCTCCCAGCGGTCCGGCTCCATGCCGGTGAGGGCGCGCACGAGGGTGGACTTGCCGTGGTCGACATGGCCCGCCGTCGCGAGCACGTGCATGCTCACGACTCGGCCCGGCAGACCGCCGCCACGGCCCTCGCGACGAGCGGGATCTCGGAGTCGGTGACGCAGCGCACGTCGAGCAGCAACGCGCCGTCGCCGAGACGCCCGACGACGGCGGGTACCTCGTCGTCCGCGTGGCCGCGACCGGTCCGCAGCGGCCCGGCGAGCCGGTCCGGAACACGCACCGCCCAGCCCGGCAGCGGCACCTCGGGAGCGCAACCACCGCCGACCGCGCCGTCGCTGCGCACGACCTGCACGGCCAGGCCCGCGCACGCGGGGTCGGAGCCCACGGCCGCGGCGAGGCGCTCCGCCCGCTCGCGCAGGGCGTCGGCGTCGGCGTGCAGGGCCTGGTGGGTCGGGGTGGGGGAGCGCAGCGAGGCCTCCAGCGCGGCGAGCGTCGTCTTGTCGACGCGCATCGCCCGGGCCAGCGGGTGACGACGCACCCGCTCGACGGTGTCCGGGTCGCCGAGCACGAGGCCGCCCTGCGGCCCGCCGAGCAGCTTGTCGCAACTGGCTGTGACAATCGCCGCGCCGTCGGCGAGGGTCGTCGTCGCGTCGGGTTCGTGCGGCAGCAGCGGGTCCGGGGCGAGCAGGCCGCTGCCGATGTCGCTGACGAGCGGCAGGGCGCGCTCCGCGCACAGCGGCGCGAGCCGGGCGATCGGCACGCTGCTCGTGAAACCGCTGACCCGGAAGTTGCTCGGGTGCACCTTGAGCACCACGCCCGTGGCCGGCCCGATCCCGGCCTCGTAGTCACGCAGATGTGTGCGGTTCGTCGTGCCGGCGTCGACGAGGCGAGCGCCGACCGACTCCAGCAGCTCCGGGATGCGAAAGCCGTCGCCGATCTCGACCAGTTCACCTCGGGAGACGACGATCTCGGGGCGGCCCGCGGAGACGGCGAGGGTGGCGGCCACGAGCGCCAGGGCCGCGGCGCCGTTGTTGACGACGAGGGCGCCGGTGCGCTCCGGCAACCGTTCGGCGAGCGCCTGGAGGGTGCCGCGACCGCGGCGCGCGCGGCGGCCGTCGGCGAGGTCGAACTCGACGTCGCAGTAGCCGCCGGCCAGCGTCATCGCCTCCCGCGCGCCGGGCGAGAGGGTGGCGCGGCCGAGGTTGGTGTGCAGCACGACGCCCGTGGCGTTGACGACGCGACGCAGGGTCGTCGGCCGGGCGTGGCGGGTGGTGAGGTCGGCCAGGGCCTCGGCGGCCACCGCCTCCGGGGCGATGCGGCCCGCCCGCGCCGCACCCTGCGCGCGCCGGATCGCGGACTTGACCGCATCGATGCCGGACTGTTCTGCGGCGGCGACGAATTCCGGAGCCGCCAGCAGCGTGTCGGTGCGGGGGATCCGACGCCGGGCGTCCGGCTCGGTCGGCGTGCGCTGGGGCACGTCGCGTCTCCTTGGGTGGT
>JBDIAM010000412.1:0-3186 GCA_039812445.1 Piscicoccus intestinalis
GCCGCCGCGGTCGGCGACGACGTCACCTACGTCGTCAACCGCAACATCAACTTCTCCAACGTCTGCTACGTCGGCTGCCGCTTCTGCGCGTTCGCCCAGCGCGCGCAGGACGCCGACGCCTACCGGCTCTCCCTGGAGCAGCTGGCGCAGCGGGCCGCGGAGGCCCGGGCCCTCGGCGCCACCGAGTTGTGCCTGCAGGGCGGCATCGACCCCCAGCTCGGTCGGCACTCCTACACCCAGATCGTGCGGGCCGTGCTCGACGGCGCCCCCGGCATCCACGTGCACGCGTTCTCCCCGATGGAGATCGTCACCGCCTCCGCGAAAGCCGGTGTGTCCGTGGCCGACTGGCTCGCCGAGGTGAAGGAGGCGGGGCTGGGCTCGATCCCCGGCACCGCCGCCGAGATCCTCGACGACGACGTGCGCTGGGTGCTGACCAAGGGCAAGCTGCCGACGAGCGCGTGGATCGACGTCGTCGGCACCGCGCACCGTCTCGGCATCCCGAGCACCGCGACGATGATGTACGGCCACGTCGACCACCCGCGGCACTGGGTCGGGCACCTGCGCACGCTGGCCCGCCTCCAGGACGAGACCGGCGGGTTCACCGAGTTCGTGCCGCTGCCGTTCGTGCACACCAACGCGCCCGTCTACCTCGCCGGGATCGCCCGGCCCGGGCCGACGCTGCGGGACAACCGCGCCGTGCACGCCCTGGCCCGGATCATGCTGCACGGGCGCATCGACAGCATCCAGTGCAGCTGGGTCAAGCTCGGCGTCGACGGCACCCGGCTCATGCTGCGCGGCGGCGCCAACGACCTCGGCGGCACCCTCATGGAGGAGACGATCAGCCGCATGGCCGGCTCCCAGCACGGCTCGGCCAAGACCGTCGCCGAACTGACCGACATCGCCGCCGGCATCGGGCGGCCCGTGCGCGAGCGCACGACCACCTACGGACGGCCCGGCGATTCCCCGCGACCGGAGCCGGGCCGCTCGCCGGCCACCCCCTCGCTGGTCGGGGGCGGGTCACGGGCTGGATACAGTGGAGCATCGTGAACACCTTTGAGCAGATCTACGCGCTCGTGGCCGACCGTGCCGCCACGCGGCCGGACGGGTCGGGCACCGTGCGCGAGCTCGACGCCGGGGTGCACTTCATCGGCAAGAAGATCGTCGAGGAGGCGGCCGAGGTGTGGATGGCCGCCGAGCACGAGGGCGACGACCGGGCCGCCGAGGAGATCAGCCAGTTGCTGTACCACCTGGCCGTGCTCATGGTCGAACGCGAGATCCCGCTCGAGCAGGTCTACGAGCATCTGTAGGCGAGCCCGCCGCCCCATCCGCCCGCCGAGCAGAAACCTGACCTACCGATGCTGAAGATCGCCGTTCCCAACAAGGGCTCCCTGTCCGAGGCCGCCATCGCCATGCTCAAGGAGTGCGGCTACCGGGTGCGCCGCGAGCCCAAGGAACTCGTCATCACCGACGCCGACAACGAGATCGAGTTCTTCTACCTGCGCCCGCGCGACATCGCCGTCTACGTCGGCTCAGGCACCCTGCAGGCCGGGATCACCGGCCGTGACCTGCTGCTGGACTCCGAGGCGAACGCCGTCGAGATCATGAGCCTGGGCTTCGCGGGCTCGACGTTCCGGTTCGCGGCCCGCCCCGGCACCGCCTCCGGGGTGGAGGAGCTGCAGGGCAAGCGCATCGCGACGTCCTACCCCGGGCTCGTGCGCGCGCACCTGGCCCGGCACGACGTGCAGGCCACCGTCGTGCGTCTCGACGGGGCCGTCGAGACGTCGATCACCCTCGGCGTCGCCGACGTCATCGCCGACGTCGTCGAGACCGGCACGACGCTGCGCAACCAGGGGCTGGAGCCCTTCGGCGCCCCGATCATGCACTCGGAGGCGGTGCTGATCTCCCGCCACGACGACGCCGACCTGCCCGGTCTGCGGGTGCTCGCCCGCCGCCTCGAAGGCGTCGTCACCGCCCGCACCTACGTGATGGTCGACTACGACGTGCGCGCCGAGCTCGTCGAGCAGGCCTGCGCGATCACCCCCGGCCTGGAGTCGCCGACCGTCTCGCCGCTGCACGACAAGAACTCGGTCGCGGTGCGGGCCATGGTCAAGCGCCAGGGCGTCAACCGGGTCATGGACTCGTTGTACGCGCTCGGGGCCCGCGGGATCCTCGTCACCGACATCCGGGCGTGCCGGCTATGAGCGGGCAGCGGGCGGGTCGGGCTCCGCGCCGCGACGACCCCTACGCGACGTTCCGGCCGCGCTGGGGCAAGCGGGTCCCGCGCGCGTTCGCGATCATCGTGCTCGTCGCGACGGCGTTCGCGGCGGCGACGATCCCGGGCGTCGAGTGGACGATCCTCGACCGGCTCTTCTTCTTCCTCCTCGGCGCCGCGGCCGCCGGTCTGCTGTGGCGGTACTCGATCATCGAGGCCCGCCCCACCCGCGAGGGCCTGCGCGTACGCAACCTCTTCTCGACCCGGCAGCTGAGCTGGGCCGAGATCATGCGCGTGCAGTTCGGCGGGGGAGCGCCCTGGGCCAGCCTGGACCTCAGCGACACCGACACCGTGCCCGTCATGGCCATCCAGAAGGCCGACGGCGCCCACGCCCGCGCCATGGCCGCCCGCCTCGCGGCGCTCGTCGAGTACCACGGGGATGCGCCCGAGGGGCAAAGGTAGAAGATCAGGGTAGAATTCGCCTATGGCGACCCTGAACATCAAGGATCCGGAGGTGTACCGGCTCGCGCGGGAACTCGCGAACCGTCGCCGCACAACCGCGACGGGTGCGGTGCGCGACGCCTTGCGGGAGGCCCTCGAGCGCGACCGACAGGACCGGCAGGGTCGAGCGGGGATGGCCGAGCGGATCCTGGTGGTCGGCAGACGCAGCGCCGCTCGCCCCGAGGCCTTCGCGACCGATGACGAGCTGTACGACGAGCGCGGGCTGCCGCGATGATCCTGGACACCTCCGCGATCATCGCCGTGTTGGCGAACGAGCCCGACGCGCCGGACCTCGCGCAGCGCATGGAGGCGGCACAGGTCGTTCGCGTCTCTGCCGCCACCGTGCTGGAAGCCTCGCTGGTCGCCGGGCCCACGCGCCAGCACGACCTCGATGATCTGCTGGCCGCGGCCGCGGCGAACATCGTGCCCGTCGACGACACCCAACTGGCGATCGCGCGGGAAGGCCATCTGCG
>JBDIAM010000413.1:0-3178 GCA_039812445.1 Piscicoccus intestinalis
CCGGACCACAGGGTGTGGAAGGAGCCCTCGGCGTCGACGCGCCGATAGGTGTGCGCTCCGAAGTAGTCGCGCAGCCCTTGGGTGAGCGCGGCGTTGAGCCGGGGCGCGCGGGCCTGATCGTAGTAGGCCAGGGCGGAGGAGAACCCGGGTACCGGCACGCCGGCGGTGGTGGCCGTCGCGACGACCCGGCGCCACGCCTCCTGCTTCTGCCCGAGCTCGGCCTTGATCGAGGGCGCCTCCAGCAGGGTGACGAGCTTGTTCGCGGCGTACTCGTCGGAGATGCGCGAGAGCAGCTTGGCGCGGATGATGCAGCCCGCCCGCCAGATCCGGGCGACGGCGGCCACGTCGATCTCCCAGCCGTATTCGGCCGCGGCCATGCGGATCTCGTCGAGGCCCTGGGCGTACGCCACGACCTTGGCGCACCACAGGGCGTCGCGGATGTCGTCGACGAACCGGTCCCGGTCCTGCACCGACAGCGAGCCGTCCGGGCCGGTCAGCGCCGCCTGCGCAGCGGCCCGCAGCTCGGGGTGGCTGGAGATCGCGCGGGCGAACACCGCCTCCGAGATCGAGTTGACCGGCGTGCCGAGGGTGAGCGCGGACTGCACGGTCCACGTGCCGGTGCCCTTCATGCCGGCCGCGTCGACGATGACCTCGACGAGGGGCTTGCCGGTGCGCGCGTCGCGCTGGCGCAGCACCTGCGAGGTAATCTCGATGAGGTAGGAGTCGAGGTCGCCGGTGTTCCAGCGTTCGAAGACGTCGGCCATCTCGTCGTGGCTCAACCCCAGGCCCTTGAGCAGCTCGTACGCCTCGCCGATGAACTGCATGTCGGCGTACTCGATGCCGTTGTGCACCATCTTCACGAAGTGCCCGGCGCCGTCGGCCCCGATGTAGGTGCAGCACGGCTCGCCGTCGACCTTCGCGGAGATGTCCTCGAGGATCGGGCCCATGAACTCGTACGAGCTCTCCGGGCCGCCGGGCATGATCGACGGACCTTCGAGCGCGCCCACCTCGCCGCCGGAGATCCCGGCTCCGATGAACCGAAACCCCTTCTGCGCCAACGCCGCTTCGCGACGGCGGGTGTCCTGGTAGAAGGCGTTGCCGCCGTCGACGATGATGTCGCCCTCGTCGAGCAGAGGCAGCAGCGTGTCGATCGTCGCGTCGGTGCCCGCCCCCGCCTTGACCATGATGACGATGCGGCGCGGCTTCTCCAGCGAGGCCACGAAGTCCTCGACGGTCTCGGCCGGCAGGAACTCGCCCTCGGTGCCGTGGTCGGCCATGACGGTCTGGGTGCGGGCCGCCGTGCGGTTGAACAGCGCCACGCGGTAGCCGTGGTGGGCCATGTTGCGCGCCAGGTTGCTGCCCATCACCGCCATGCCGATGACCCCGACCTGCGCACTGCCCGGGGCAGGTTTCTCGGTCTCCTGCGCGGAGGCGGTGGGGACCCCGGCGGCCTTCGCCTCGGCCGCGGCCGCCGACTCCTGGGTCTGGGCCGGTTCCTGCGCCGACTGGCCGTGCTCCTGTTCGCTCGTCGTGTCGTCCGGTTCGATCGAGGATGCCGTCATGCGCCCATTCATCCATCGTCGCGCCGATCCGGCAATGCCTGGCCTTCGCTACGGTGAGAGCGCATCGCGCCGGGACACAGATCTCTGAAGGGCGGTTCGACGAATGCGCAGCGAACTCGACAAGCTGGACGCCGGCGAGGAGTACCACTTCCTCGACCCCGCCGTGGTCGCCCGCAAGGAGACTGCGACCGCCGCCTGCCACGAGTTCAATTCGCTCGATCCGCGAGACGTCGAGGCGCAGGTGCGGGTCATCACGGCGCTGTTCGGGTCGAGCGGCGCCGACATCTCCGTGCAGCAACCGTTCCGTTGCGACAACGGCGCGAACATCCACGTCGGCGACGGGTTCCTGTCGAACTTCAACGTCACGATCCTCGACATCGCCCCGGTCCACATCGGCGATTACGTGATGATCGGCCCGAACACCGTGATCACCACCGTCGGCCACCCGCTCTCGCGCCGCGGCCGGCGGGCCATGATGGCCAAGGCCGACCCGGTGACGATCGGCAGCGACGTGTGGATCGGCGGCAACTGCGTGATCCTGTCGGGCGTGCGCATCGGCGACAACGTCATCGTCGCCGCCGGCGCCGTCGTCACCAAGGACGTGCCGTCGAACTGCGTCGTCGCCGGGGTGCCCGCCCGCGTCGTCAAGCAACTGGAGCCCGAGCCCGACCCGGAGTCGGAGCCGGAGCCAGGGCCGGAGTCCGGGACAGGGTCGGAGCCGGAGCCGGAGCCAGGGCCGGAGTCGGAGTCAGGGCCGGGGTCGTGACGGGCCCGCACCCCGCCTCCGCGCCCGCCGTGCCGGAGGTCGACGACCACCTGCGGCGGTTGCCGGACGGCACGGTCAAGCAGATCAACCCGTTCACCGGCACGGAGGTGTGGACGGTGCCGCGGCGGGGCAACCGGCCGCTGGCCGGGGCGCCGGTGCCGCACCTGCGGCTCGACCCGGCCGACGCCGGGCGGCACTGCGCGTTCTGCTCCGGCAACCTGTTGCAGACGCCGCCGGAGAAGCTGCGGCGGGTGCGTGACGCCGACGGCTCGTGGCGCGACCTGCGCGGCGTCACCGCCTCCCGTATCGACGACACGATCGCCGAATTCCGGGTGATCCCTAATCTGTTCGAGATCGTCTCGCTGGATTATTGGCGACACAACCACGGCTTCGTGCTCCCGGAGGCGGAGTTGGAGCGACGCCGCGCCTACCTGGCTGACCCCGCCGGTCGCGAGCACGTGCTCGGACTGATCGGGCGACACCGGCCGGCAGACCTGCTGAGCGGCGGTGACGAGGCGATCATCGCGGACAGCCTCATGGGCGGCTTCCACGACGTCATCGTGGCCCGCCGCCACCACGTCGACGGGGCGCGATGCGACGACGAGCTCGCTTCGACGTCAACGCTGTCCGTCGTCGAGCATGAGCAGTTCGTCGACGTCACGCTGCAGGCGATGCGCGACCTGTTCGCCGGCAACCCACACATCCGCAACGTCGTCGCCTTTCAGAACTGGCTGCGGCCGGCCGGGGCCTCGTTCGACCACCTGCACAAGCAACTGGTGGGCATCGACGAGCTCGGCCGCTGGCGCAACTCCGAGGTGGAGCGGCTGCGCGCCGACCCGGAGCTGTTCAC
>JBDIAM010000414.1:0-3175 GCA_039812445.1 Piscicoccus intestinalis
CGGGCGGCGCCGGCGTCGACGCAGAGAAAGGGGACCGGCCGATGACGGGGTCCGAAGGGTTCAGTGACGTGCCCGGCCTGGCGGCGAAGGGCTCGGGCGCAGCGGCCGTGCGCGTCTACCTCGTCGACGATCACGAGATCGTGCGGCGGGGCCTGCGCGAACTGCTCGAGCTCGAGCCCGATGTCGTCGTCGTGGGAGAGTCGGGCAGCGCCGACGAGGCGACCCGCCGCATCCCCGCGATGCGCCCCGACGTCGCGGTGCTCGACGCGCGGTTGCCGGACGGCTCCGGCATCGAGGTGTGCCGCCAGGTGCGGGCCGTCGACCCGACGATCCGGGCGCTCATCCTCACCAGCTTCGACGACGAGCAGGCCCTGACGGCCGCGGTGCTGGCCGGGGCCTCCGGATACCTGCTCAAGGACATCCGGGGGGGTGATCTCGTGCAGACGGTCCGCCGGGTGGCGGCCGGCGAGAACCTCCTCGACAGCCGCGCCGTGGCCCGTGCGCAGAACACGATCGCGTCACCGGCGGCCACGGATCCGCGGTTGCGTAGCCTGACGCCGCAGGAGCGCCGCATCCTCGTGCTCGTCGCCGACGGGCTGACCAACCGCCAGATCGGCGCCCAGCTGTTCCTCGCCGAGAAGACGGTGAAGAACTACATCACCGCGATCCTCGCCAAACTCGGCATGGAGCGACGCACGCAGGCCGCCGTCTTCGCGGCGACCCACGCCGACCAACTCGGCGAACGGCGTGCCTGAGCGCCGTTCGTGACGCTCGTCACGTCGCATCATGCCTGCTCACAGGCCTGATGCGGGCCGCCCCGCGATGTTGACGGCGGCGGGCCGAGCGTACCGTCGTGGGGACCAATGGCCCTGTGTGACCCTCGGATCGAGAGTCACGCTGGGCACCATGACGGGCAGCAAGTGGGCGCTGACACCGCCCCTGACCGGCATCGCGGCACGCGACGTGGTGGCCGGCCTCCTCGGTCTCGCCGGCACCCACGCGGTGGCCCGCGCGGCCGCGCAGGAGGCTGCTTCCCGCGGTGCCCGGGTGCGGTTCGTGCACCTCGTCCCCGACGGCACCGACACCGCCCAGCGTGACGAGGCCGACAACGCGAGTTTCGCCGCCGCGCTGCGCGCGCTGCGGGAGTTCCCCCGGGTGCCCGTGACCTTCGAGATCGCGGAGGGTGAGCCGGGCCCCGCCCTCGTCGAACGCAGCATCGGCGCCGACATCCTCGTCGTCGCCGCGGGCGATCCGACCGCGGGCCGTTCCGAAGCACCCGACCGGTCGCGGGCGCGCCCGGCGTCTCAGGTGTCCCGTGCGACTCAAGCGACTCAAGCGACTCAGCCGACTCAGCCGACTCAGCCGACTCAGCCGACTCAGGCGGTTCAGGGATCGGCAGCAACCGAGGCCATCGAAGGCGTCGAAGGCACCGGGACAGCAAAAACGTCAGAGACATCAGATGTCCTCGAGGAGCTGGCGGCCTACTGTCAGCGCCACGCCGAGTGCGACGTGCTGACGGTGCGGACGACACCGCCGGTGGCGACCGGCTTAGCATCGACTGCGTGAGTCCTTCGCGCACCGACGGCCCCGAGTCGCGCCCGTTCTCCGGGGCCGCGCTCGACCTGGAGGACCTCATCGGCGAGATCCGGCGCCGCGCGGCCGACGCCACGCAGGCGCAGGAGCGGCTCTCGCAGCTGCTCGACGCGGTCGTCACGATCGGTTCGGACCTGTCCCTGGACGCGGTGCTGACGAAGATGCTCGACTCCGCGTGCATGCTGCTCGGCGCCCGGTACGGCGCGCTCGGCGTCCTGGACTCCACGGGGCACGAGGTGGCGGACTTCCTCACCTACGGCATCGACGACGACACCCGCGACCGGATGGGCGCGCCCCCGCACGGCGAGGGCGTGCTCGGCCTGCTCATCCGGGAGCCCGCGACGCTGCGCATCGAGGACGTCACGACGCACCCCGACTCCGTCGGCTTCCCGCCGCACCACCCGCCGATGCGCGCGTTCATCGGGGCGCCGGTGCGGGTGCGCGACCAGGTCTTCGGCAACCTCTACCTGTGCGACCGGCACGACGGAAAGCCCTTCGACGCCGACGACGAGACGGTGCTCGAGGGGCTCGCCGCCGCCGCGGGCATCGCCATCGAGAACGCCCAGCTGTACCGCCGCGCGCGCGGCCGCGAGGAGTGGACCCAGGTCGTCGCCGAGCTCACCCAGACGCTGCTGGAGGGCCGCAACGAGGAGGCGGCGCTCAACCGGATGGTCAAACGCGCCCGCGACCTCGGCGGCGCGCGGCTCGGCATGCTCGCGGTGCGCGACCCCGAGGGCCGGCTGGTCGTGCGGGCGCTGGAGGGCGCCGCGTCGGGCCGTCGCCGCCTCGGCGAGCCGCTGCGCAGCCCACGCTGGCCCGTCCTCATGCGCGAGCGGGTGCCGCTGCTGCTCATGGCGATGCCGGGAGACCGTCACGTCGGGCAGCTGGCCGGTGAGCTCGCCGACCTGGGGGGTGTCGACGTGCTCGGCGCGTGCGCGATCGTGCCGATCACCGTCGGCGAGGTGGAGGTCGCGCTGCTGGCCCTGGCCTGGGACCCCGAGGCTCGCGGTGCGGCCAACGAGACGATGGGGTTGTTGCGCGTCTTCGCCGAGCAGATGGGGCTGGCGATCGAGGCCGGCCGGGCGCAGCGGCAGCGGGCGCGGTCCCGGCTCCTGGAAGAACGCGACCGAATCGCGCGGGACATGCACGATCACGTCATCCAGCGGCTCTATGCGGCGGGGCTCACCCTGCAGGCCGGGGCCCGGCAGACGCAGGGACCCGTGCGCGAGCGGATCGAGGGCGTCGTCGACGAGCTCGACCTGGCCGTCAAGGACCTGCGCGAGGCGATCTTCGAGCTGCACCAGCATCTCCCGGAGGGCGGCCTCGGGCCCGAGATCGAGATCCTCGTCGAGCAGTTCGCGGAGCACTCCGGGTTCGTGCCCGATCTGGCGTTCGAGGGCACGCTCGGCGAGGTGCCGCCGCATCTGGAGCAGGACGTCGTCGCGGTCGTGCGCGAGGGCCTGTCGAACATCGTGCGGCACTCCCGCGCGCGCGATGCGCAGGTGCGGGTCAGCACCCTCGACGGGCTCGTCGTGACGATTCAGGACGACGGGGTGGGCGTCACCGACCGGGGCGGACGCAG
>JBDIAM010000415.1:0-3173 GCA_039812445.1 Piscicoccus intestinalis
CGCGCCGTGAGCGCCGCGAAGTCCGGGCAGGCCGGGCGCGCCGGACAGGCCGGGCAGAACGGGCGGGACGGGCGGCGAACCGGGCGGACCGAACGGCCCACGCGGGCCACTCGGGCCGGGCGGGCCGCCCGAGCCGCGACGCTACGGCCGTTGCGGCCGCTGCGGCACCGGGAGTACCGGCTGCTGGCCGCCTCACTCGTCGCGTCGCTGTTCTCGGCGGGGCTGCTCGTCGTCTCGCTCGTGTGGCAGGTCGTCGCCCTCGGCGGGGGCCCGAGCGAGCTCGCCTGGGCGACCACGGCGCAGGCCACCGGCGTGCTCGCCGCCGCCCTGCCCGGCGGCGTGGTGGCCGACCGGCTGCCCCAGCGCGGCATCCTGCTCGCCGTCGAGTTCACCAAGGCAGTCGCCGTGGGCAGCGTCGCGGTCGCGTCGCTGACGGGTCAGCTGCACCTGAGCCACCTCGTCGTCGTCGCGCTGCTCGGCGGCATCGCCGACGGGCTGTACTTTCCGGCCTACACCGCGCTGCTGCCCAAGCTCGTCGACCCGACCGACCTGCTCGCCGCCAACGGCCTCGAGGGCGTCTTCCGGCCGACCCTCGTCAACGCGGCCGGACCGGCCGTGGCGGGCGCCGTCGTCGCGGCGGTGTCGCCCGGCGCCGCACTCGGGCTCGTCGCCGCGTGCGCGCTGCTGGCCGGGCTCGTGTTGCTGCCGCTGCGGCCGCGCCCGGCGTCGCTCCCCGTCGCCGCAGACTCCGGCTCCACCAGCGGCGGATCCGGTGGCGCCGGCTCAGCGGGCGCCGCGCCGGGAACCTCGACGGTGCTGCGCGACCTGCTCGACGGCTTCCGCTTCATGCTGCGCACCCGCTGGTTGTGGGCCACGCTGGCATTCGCGAGCCTGGCGGTGTTGGCGTTCATGGGCCCGCTCGACGTGCTGTTGCCGTTCGCGATCAAGGACAACGCCGGAGGCGGTCCGGGCGACCACGCGCTCGTCCTCGCCGCGTTCGGAGCCGGTGGCGCGCTGGCCTCGCTGTACGTCGCCTCGCGCCCGATGCCGCGGCGCTACCTCACGGCGATGATCATGCTGTGGGGCTGGGGCGGGCTGCCGATGGCGGCGCTCGGCCTCACCTCGTCGGTGACCGTCATGGTGGTCGCCGCGTTCGCAGTGGGGGCGAGCTTTCAGGCGGCCACCGTCATCTGGGGCACGCTGCTGCAGCGGCGCGTGCCGCCCGAGCTGCTGGGCCGGGTCTCCAGCCTCGACTTCTTCGTCTCGCTGCTGTTCATGCCGGTGTCGATGGGCCTGGCCGTGCCGATCAGCCACGTCATCGGCCTGTCGGGGGCGTTCATCGCGGCCGCGGTGCTGCCGGCGGCGCTGGCCGTCGTGACGATCATCGGCGCCCGGCTACCCGCCGACGAGGCGGCGCACCCCCTGCGCGAGGAGCCGCCCTTCGGCGAGGCAGCGGGCCCGGCGACTCGGCAGTAGGCCGAAGACTCAGCGGGACGACGCGGGTACCGGCAGCCCCGCCGCGACCCACGCGGCGAAACCGCCGTCGATCACCTCGACGCGCGGGCGGCCGGGGTGGAAGGCGGCGATCTGGGCGGGCTCGACGACGGGGCCGGCGCCGTCGCCGACGAGCAGGTAGAGCGCGCGGTAGCCGGCCAGCGCGGCGAGGTCGACGCCGGGGCGCACGACGAGGGCGAGGTCGGCGCTCAGCCGCTGCGCGTCGGTGGCCCGCTCCCGCAGGTCGAGGATGAGGGCCCGACCGTACAACGCGTCCTGATAGGCGCCGCGCACGGAGACGGTCTGGCGGGCCCCGGCCGCCACCAGCGGGGTCTCGAAGAGGTCGGCCTGCCACCGGGCCTGGGTCATGGCCGCCGGCGAGGCCACCGCGACGGGGCGCGACCTCGTCGCGGATCGGTCCGCGGCGGTGCGGTCCGAGGCGGGCCGAGCAGAGGCGGATCGAGCAGAGGCGGATCGAGCAGAGGCGGATCGAGCAGAGGCGCGTCGGGCAGAGGCGGGTCGGGCAACAGCCTGCGACGTGGCGGTGGTCGGCGTGGACATCGGGGTGGGTCTCCTTCGGCGCGCCGTCGGGCGCGGGGCTGCACGGGTGGCTGGGGTCGGCGAGGCGTCAGGCCGGGCGACAACAGCTCGTGGCAGCGAGCGCACGCGCAGCCACGGTGGCCGGGCCGGCCGTGTGCATTCGCGTGCGCGAGGAGGTCATGAGTCGACTGTAGGTCCCCGAGATACCGTACGTGAAGTAATGACACTCCTAATCTCACATTATGAGTGGAGTCGGGTCTGACCCCGGGTCGCGCGACCCGTGGCTGTCGGTGGCCGGACCTACGATGAGCGGGCGCCCGACGGAAGAAGGAGGTGCACGCGGTGAATCCTGATCGCTCGTTTGACACCACGGGACCGGCGGCGTTACACGCCGGACACACAAGCGCCCTAGCGTTCGACGCTATGACCCAGACGGCTCCCGGACCGCGGTCCGCCGCGCCGGTGCAGGCAGGCCGACGCCGCCTCGGCGTGGAGGAGGAATTCCACCTCGTCGACAATGCGACCCGGCGCCTCGCGCCCCGCGCCCCCGAACTCCTCGACCGGCTCGACGGAGCGAACTACGTCGCCGAGATGCAGCGCTGCGTCGTCGAGGTCAACTCCGACGTCGTCGACGACCTGCAGGCGCTGCGGGCCGAGTTGTCGCGACGTCGCGGCGTGCTCGTGCGCGCGGCGGGCGAGCTCGGCATGTCGATCGTCGCCGCCGGCGCGGCGCCCCTGTCGGTGCCCGCCGAACTCGACCTCACCTCGGCGCCGCGGTACCGGCGCATGCTCGCCGACTACCAGTTGCTCGCCCGCGAGCAGCTCATCTGCGGCACCCAGGTGCACGTCGACGTCGCCGACCGCGACGAGGCCGTGTTGATCAGCACGCGGATCGCGCCGTACCTGCCCACGCTGCTCGCGCTGAGCGCCAGTTCGCCCTACTCCCACGACGGGTCCGACACCGGCTACGCGAGCGCCCGCTCGCTCGTGTGGGCACGCTGGCCCACCACCGGCCTGTCGAGCCGCTGCGAGTCGGCCGCGGAGTACGACCAGCTCATCGACGACCTCATCGCGACCGACGTCATCACCGATCCGGGGATGATCTACTTCGACTCCCGGCCGTCGGCCCGCATCAACAC
>JBDIAM010000416.1:0-3163 GCA_039812445.1 Piscicoccus intestinalis
GACCGAGCCCGCGCCGCGATCGCGCAAGCCGCCGAGGCCGGCCGGATCGCCGACCAGATCCGCATCCCCTGACGGCGCTCCCCCGCTCTTCCGGCCGAAGGCTGCCCTGTGGGTCGAGGGCTCCTGTTCTAACCTGAGCCCTCGACCGAAGGGGCAGCCATCGGCCGAGGAAGAAGGGACCCTCAGGAGCGGTTGCGCCAGCCGCGCTCGGTGAAAAGCGCGACGCCGGCGAGGACGATGAGCCCGAAGCCGCCCCAGTACAGGGCGTCCTGCCACGCCGGGTAGAACCGGGAGGCCATGTTGGCGATGACGCCGAGCAGCATGAACGAGTAGCCGAGGATGGTGCGCGGACCGTCGGGCATGTCCTCGCGCCAGCCACGCACGTGCCCGGAGGCGGTGAGTGCGCGGTACCGGCGCACGCAGAGCCCGACGATGTAGACGCTCGCGATGACGACCATGACGGGCACGAACCGCGTCAATGTCGCCATCTGCCCCTCGGTCCAGACGCGGATCGTGAGCCAGAGGCTCACGAGCGTGGCGACAGCGCCGACTCCGCCGGTGATCTTCAGTGCGGTGCAACTGAATCGGTAGTCGCGCGCATCCTGTGCGGCGGCGGCCTCGCGGGCGGCGCGGTTGGAGGCGCGGTTCGACATATGAGGTCCTTCGCCGGTTCGGGTCGTGGTCCCCCAGCCTAGGCGGCGCACTCGTCCCGGTGTCCGCCCGTTCGTCGCAGTCCGGTCCAGGAGACGGCGCTCAGAGCAGGCCGGCCGCATGCCGGGCGGCCACGTAGCCGAAGGTGAGGCCCTGCCCGATGGTCGCACCGGCTCCGGGATACGTGCGGCCGAAGGCGTTTCCGGCGGTGTTGCCGACCGCGTACAGACCCTCGATCACCGAATCGTCGTCGCGCAGGGCGCGGGCGCGACCGTCGGCGCGCACGCCGCCGCAGGTGCCGAGGTCGCCGGGCACGAGTTGGAGGGCGTAGAACGGCGCACGTTCGACCGGACCCAGGCAGGGGTTGGGGGTCACGCTCGGGTCGCCGTAGTACCGGTCGTAGGCGCTGGCGCCCCGCTCGAAGTCGTCGTCGCGGCCGGCGGCGGCGAGCAGGTTGAAGCGGTCGACGGTCTGCGGCAGGTGCGGCAAGTCGAGGCGCGCCGCAAGCTCGGCCAGGCTCGGTGCCTGCGCGACGATCCCGGCGTCGTACCAGGACTGCGGCATCGGCTGGCGCGGCAGCACGGTGGCGCCCACGACGTAGCGCTCGCGGTAACGCCGATCGAAAATCATCCACACCGGCAGGTCCCGGCGCAGCAGTTCGTGCCCGGCGCTCATGTACTCGAGGGCCTCGTTCATGAAGCGCCGGCCGGTGCGATCGACGATCAGCTGACCGGGCAGAGAGCGTTCGGCGAGCAGCGGCAGCGGCGGGCCGTCGGGGGTCGGCATCGCCGGGAACCACCAGGACTCGTCCATGAACACCAGTGCGGCGCCCGCCTGTTCGTCGGCCAGGGCGATCGCGTCGCCGGTGTTGGCGGGGTTGCCGAAGCTCCAGTCGGCCTGCAGGCGCGCGGACTGATGCCGCCGGCGCATCGCCGCGTTGTGCTCGAAGCCGCCAGCGGCGAGGATCACGCCGCGCGTGGCACTGACCTCGGTGCGCCGACCGTCACGCTCGACGACCACCCCGGTCACGCGCCCGTCGCGCACGACGAGTTCGACCAGCGGGGTGTTGCGCCACACCGGGATACCGGCAGATCGCACCCCCGCGAACAATCCGGCGGCGAGGGCGCTTCCGCCGGCGACGTATTCGCGTCGCAGGGCGAGGCCACCGACTCCGGTGCCGACGGTCCGCACCGCCTCGAGCACGCCGCGGGGGTGGCGGGCGAGCAGGTTCAGCCAGCGGTAGGAGCGACCGGTGACGGGAAAGGGGAACGACGACGTGAGGTCGGAGGGCCTCAGCAGCGGCCGGTCGGCGCCCAGTCGCGCGGCGTCGAACGGACGAGGCTCGATCGTGCGCCCGGCCGCGGACCCGCCGGGCAGCTCTGGGCGGTAGTCGGCGTAACCCGGGATCCACTGAAAGCTCAGCGGGGTGCGACGACACAACAGGTCGATGGCCGCGGGCCCGTGGTCGAGCATGGCGCCCCACCGTGCGCGGGTGGTCTCGCCGGCCGTGACATGTTCGAGGTAGCGCTCGACGCGTTCGGCCGAGTCGCGCGCGCCCGCCTCGGCCAGCACGCGGTTGCCCGGCACCCAGATGCCGCCTCCGGAGAGCGCTGTGGAGCCTCCGACGTACTCGGACTTCTCGACGAGCAGCACCGACAGACCCGCGTCGGCGGCAGCGAGGGCGGCGAACATGCCCGTGCCTGTCCCGATCACGACACAGTCGAATTGCGTCACTGGCATGTCCCGCACGTCCTTCTCTACGGCAGGCGGCCACCACACTGTAGGGCGACATGTGGTGTTGCCAGCGGCAGCGCTTGGGTACACACGCTCCTCAGCTGCGCGTGTCGGCAGTCCGCTTGGCAGCAGTGTCGGATTACCGCCGCTGTCGGCAGAACGCCCACGTAGCGGGCTGCGCCCGATGACCTGTCCGCATCGTGCGTCGTGGTCAGCCGCGGACGCCGCGGTTGGCCCAGACGAGACGCGCCAGCAGGGCGACGGCGAGGGCGGCGAGGACCGCGGTCAGCACCCAGCCGCCGGAGAGCACCCACATGGCGAAGACCACGGTGACGGCGACCAGCAGTGCCGTGCGCACCCGGGGAGCGGCGAAACCCTCCTGCGCGACCGGGCGCCAGGGGCCGCCGGGACCGGCGAGGTCGAGCTGCCGGCGGCGCCACCAGCAGAACACGGCCTGGGCGACCGCCGCCGCCACCAGCACGAGGGAGACGGTCCGCTCCCACCACGCGGCGTCGGGCCGGGCCCACACGATCGAGTTCAGCCAGGTCGTCACGAGCATCAGGAACACGGCGACCGACGCGGCCACCGTCAGCGCCCGCCGGGTGATCCGCCAGTCCGCGTACTTCGGGTGGTCTACGTGCGGCGCGGCATCGCGTGGCATGGCAGCTCCCTCGTCGTGATCGCTCGCTCCCACCGTAGTGACCGGGGCGGAGCCGGGCCGCGCCGCCTCGACTCGCGGCCACCGACGAGGCGGTCCGGCGACGCGCGGCCCTGGGCG
>JBDIAM010000417.1:0-3148 GCA_039812445.1 Piscicoccus intestinalis
CAGGAAGACCCGTGGCAGCACTTCGCCCGCACCCACGCGATCGGTCAGGTCGTGCCGGGCAAGGTCACCAAGCTCGTGCCGTTCGGTGCGTTCGTGCGCGTCGACGACGGCATCGAGGGCCTGGTGCACATCTCCGAGCTGGCCGAGCGTCACGTCGAGCTGCCCGAGCAGGTCGTCACGGTCGGCGGCGACATCTTCGTCAAGGTCATCGACATCGACCTGGAGCGTCGCCGGATCTCGCTGAGCCTGAAGCAGGCCAACGACGCCGCGATCGGCAACGCCGAGTTCGACCCGACGCTGTACGGCATGGCCGCGGAGTACGACGAGCAGGGCAACTACAAGTACCCCGAGGGCTTCGACCCGGAGGCGAACGAGTGGCTGCCCGGCCACGAGGAGCAGCGCGAGCGCTGGGAGAAGCAATACGCCGAGGCGCACGAGCGCTGGGAGGCGCACCGCGCGCAGGTCGAGGAGGCCCTCAAGGCCGACGCCGAGGCCGCCGCGTCCGGCGAGACCGCCGCCCCGACCTCCTACTCCTCCGGTTCGCAGGACTCCGGCCAGGTCAGCGCCGCCGAGGGCACCCTCGCCTCCGACGCCGCGCTCGCCGCGCTTCGCGAGAAGCTCACCGGTCACTGAGTCGTCCTTAGCCGAGACTGAGTCGGTCAATCGGGCCCCGTCCCCGCAGCACGCGGGGGCGGGGCCCCTGCCGTCTCCGGCGCCGTCTCGGACGACGTGTCCGATGCCGTGTCGCTCGCCGGTCCGCGGGCAGCGCTTGCTAGAAAGTGCGGGTGACGTCAGCGCAGCGACCGTCTGGGCCGTCCCCGCGAGGGCGCCGGATCGGCCCGTGGGCGGCGGGTTTCGACATCCAGGGGCACCGCGGGGCCAAGGCGCATCTGCCGGAGAGCACATGGCCGGGATTCCTGCGGGCCGTCGAGTTGGGCTCGACCTCGGTGGAGTTCGACGTGCGCCTCACCGGTGACGGCGACGTCGTCGTCTGGCACGACGCGACCCTCGCCCGGGCCGACCCCGCGCTGCCCGCCGACGTGGCGGGAGCGTGGATCGCCGACCTGCCGACGAGTGTCGTCGTCGCGACCGCCGTGCGGCCCGGCTCCGCACCGATCCTGCGCCTGCGCGACCTGTTGGGCCGCATGGGCGAGCAGCTGCCCACCACCTGGGCCGTCGTCGAGGTGAAGGTCGACCACAACGTGCGCGGCGCCCCCATCGCCCGGGAGGCGCTCGTCGACGCGGTGCTCGGCGACATCGCCGCCACCGGCTTCGGGCGCGCCGTCGTGCACTCCTTCGACTGGGCCGTGCTCGACCAGGCCCGCCGAACCGCCTCCCACCTGCCGCGATCCGCGCTCGTCGAGGCCAAGACGCTGCAGCCGGGCAGCCCCTGGCTCGGCGGCGTCGACCCGGCAGGCTGGCGCAGCCCGCACGATGTCGTCGCGGCGGCGGTCGCGGCCGGAGCCGACGCTCTGGCTCCGAACTGGCGGTGGCCGACCGGCGCCGACAGCGAGCCGGGCAGCCGGATCGTGTCCGGCGGCCTCCTCGACGCGGCGTTCGTGGGGGCGGCGCACGACGCGGGCCTGCCGGTCGTGCCGTGGACGGTCAACGACCCCGCGCAGATCGCCCGGCTCATCGACCTCGGCGTCGACGGCATCGTCAGCGACAGCCCCGAACTGGTTACGCGGGCACTGACTTCGGCGCGGCGACCGTCGGGCGGCTCACATGGGTGAGCGGGTGGGAAACACCCCGTGACCAGGTCGGCAGAGTTAGGGTCGGGTCATGTTGCGGATCGGTCTGACGGGCGGCATCGGCTCCGGTAAGTCGACGGTGACGGGCGTCCTCGAGGAATTGGGTGCGCTCGTCATCGACGCCGACGCGCTGGCGCGCGAGGTGGTGGCCGCCGACACCGAGGGCTTGGCGGCCGTTGTCGAGCGGTTCGGACCTCAGGTCATGGCCGCCGACGGTTCCCTCGACCGGCCGGCGCTGGCCTCCGCGGTCTTCGGCGACGAGCAGGCGCGCCGCGACCTGGAGGCGATCACGCACCCGCGCATCGCGGCCCGCACCGCCCAGCTCATGACGGAGGCGGGCCCGGACCGGATCATCGTCCACGACGTGCCGCTGCTCGTCGAGAAGCGCATGGGCAGCAACTACCACCTCGTGGTCGTCGTCGACGCCCACCCCGCGACCCGGCTCGAGCGGCTCGTGCAGCAGCGCGGCATGCCGGAAGCCGACGCCCGCGCGCGCATGGACCACCAGGCCAGCGACGACCAGCGCCGCGCCGCCGCCGACGTGGTCATCTCGAACGAGGGCTCGCTCGACGAGGTGCGGGACGCCACCCGCCGCCTGTGGGAAGACCGGATCCTGCCGTTCGACGCGAACCTGCGGGCCGGCCGCGTCGCCCGGCCCGCGGAGACCCCCGTGCTCGTCGACTACGACGAGGAGTGGCCCGCGACGGCGGCACGTCTGGCCGAACGTATCGGTGCGGCTCTGGGGGAGCGGGCCCCCGCGATCGAGCACGTCGGCTCCACCGCGGTGCCCGGCATGCCCGGCAAGGACGTCATCGACCTGCAGGTCGGGGTGCCGCGGCTCGCCGACGCCGACGCCCCGCAGTTCGTCGATGCGCTGGCCGCCATCGGCTTCCCGCGGATCGACGACTACCGCATGGACCACCCGACCGACGACCTGCCCGACCCGATGCTGTGGATCAAGCGGTTCCACGGGTCGTGCGATCCCGACCGCGTCGTGCACCTGCACGTACGGGAGCTGGAGAGCGCGGGCTGGCAGTACGCCCTGCTGTTCCGCGACTGGCTGCGGGCCGAGCCGGAGGCCGCCGCGGAATACGTCGAGGTCAAAGCCAGCGTGTCGGCCGAGCACGGCACCTCGAACGCGTACGCGCAGGCCAAGGCGCCGTGGTTCAGCCAGATCTGGCCCCGGATGCAGTCGTTCGCGCAGCGCACCGGGTGGCAGGACTGACAGCGGGCACACAGCCGCGGCACCGCTGAGCCCCGGGATGACCAGCGACCCTGTGCGGTAGGCGTCGGTAGCCCGCCGGCGCACCAGCGACCCGTTCGCGCCGCACGGAAGGCCCGTCTTGCTCACCCATCCGCCCGTCCCCGCGCCCCTCACCGCGCCCCTCACCGCGCCC
>JBDIAM010000418.1:0-3147 GCA_039812445.1 Piscicoccus intestinalis
GCGCGGGCGGCTGGGCTCGTTTCCCGACGGGATGCCGAGCGACCCGGGCGCGGCGTTCCGCAGCCTCGACCTGCTCGTGCGCCGCCACCTCGACGGGCTGCTGCAGGGTGACCACGTCGGGGTGCGGTTGGGCTCGGGCAGCGACCCCGAGGAGGTCGTGCGGTACCGCCCGGGCGAGGACGACGTGCGCCGCATCGACTGGAACGTCACCGCCCGCACCGGCGACCCGCACGTGTGGCGCTCCCGCGCCGAGCACGAGCTCGACACGTGGGTGCTGGTCGACGAGACCGCGAGCATGGACTTCGGCACCGCCCGCTGCGAGAAGCGCGACCTGGCGACGTTCGCCGCGGCGGTCGTCGCGCTGCTCACGGACGGCCCGGGCAACCGGATCGGCCTGTGCCGTCTCACGCCCGGCGGGGTCGCCTGGCAGCCGGCGCTGCCCGGGCGGGTGGCGGCCCGCCGGGTCACGCACGCCGCGGCCGCCTACGAGCAGAACGGCCGCGCGGAGCCGGGCCCGCCCGGGCCCACCCTCGCGCAGGGCCTGGTCGGCCTGCAGCGCCGCGTGCCCCGGCCCGGCCTGCGGGTCGTCATCAGCGACTTCGTCGAGCCCGACGGGTCGAGCGAGCGGCCGCTGCCGTGGGAGCGGGAGCTGCGGCGCCTGGCGTCGCGGCACGACGTCATCGTCGTCGAGGTGCTCGATCCCCGCGAACTGGAGCTGCCCGATCTCGGGCTGCTGTTGCTCACCGACCCCGAATCCGGTGCGCGCCAAGAGGTGTGGACCTCCAAGAAGCTGCGTCGCCGGTACGCGCAGGCCGCGGCCGAGCACCGCGCCGCCGTCGCCGCGGGCGTGCAGGCGTGCGGCGCCGACCACGTGGTGCTGCGCACCGACACCGACTGGGTGCGCGAGCTCGCCCGCTTCGTGGTGACCCGGCGCCGGGCCGCCACCCATCCCCGGAGGATGCCCCGATGACCTTCCTGTCGCCGTGGTGGCTGCTGTTGCTGCTGCCGGTCATCGCGCTGGCGGTGGCCTACGTCATCGCGCAGCGGCGCCGGTCGCGGTACGCGGTGCGGTTCGCGACGCTGCCGATGCTCGCCAAGGTCGCGCCCGCCTCGCCCGGCTGGCGCCGGCACGCCCCCGCGGCGGCGCTGCTCGCAGCGTTCCTGCTGCTCGCCGTCGCGGCCGCCCGCCCGGAGGCGGAGGTGCGGGTGCCGCACGAGCGCGCGACGGTGATGATCGCCGTCGACGTGTCGCGCTCGATGGACGCCACCGACGTCGAACCCACGCGCATCGCCGCCGCCCGCGACGCCGCGAGCGCCTTCGTCGAGGAGCTGCCCGACACCTTCAACGTCGGCGTCGTCGCGTTCGCCGGCGACGCGATGGTCATGGCCACGCCGACGACCGACCGCGACGCCGTCGTCCGCGAGCTGCAGAGCCTCACGCTGCGCGACAGCACCGCGATCGGTGAGGCCGTGTTCACCTCCCTGGACCAGATCGCCGCGATGGCACCCGAACCCACCGAACCCGGAGCGGCGCCCACGTCGCCCGGAGCGCCCGGAGCCCCCGGGGTCCCCGGCGCCCCGCAGGCCCCCGACGGGAGCGAACCGCCGGCGGGGGCGGAGTCGGTGCCGGGCCGCATCGTGCTGCTCTCCGACGGATCCAACGTGCGCGGCCGCAGCCTGGAGTCGGCGGCGGCCGCGGCTCGGGAGGCGGGCGTTCCGGTGTCGACGATCGCCTACGGCACCCCGAACGGCGTCATCGAGATCGGCAACCGGGTGATCCCCGTGCCCGCCGACACCGACTCCCTGGCCCGGTTGGCCGAGGACAGCGGCGGCCAGGCGTACGAGGCGGCCAGCGGAGACGAGCTGTCGGAGGTCTACGACGACATCGGCTCCTCGATCGGGTGGCGCACGGAGCCGCGCGAACTCACCCCCTATCTGACGGCGGCGGCGTTGCTCATCGCCTTGGCTGCGGCGGCCATGTCGCTGCGCTGGTTCGCCCGGCTGCCGTAGGAGCGACCGTGACCAGCAACGAGCCGCAACGCCCATCGGACCGGACGGACTGGCCGGGTCTGGGGCGACCCGCCGGCCCGGACTTCGTGGCCGGCGAGCGGGCCGACCCGGCTCCGGAGACCGAACCGGCGACCGCCGCGCAGCCCTGGTGGATGCCGTCCAGCCGGCCGGTCGAGCCAGTCGAGCCGGTCGACGAGCCGGTCGATCCGGTGGTGGAGCCGCGGGCACCCGGGCGGCCGGTCGCGGCGGAACGGCCCAGCTACGCACGGTTCACGCCCGCCGCCGCCGCGTCGCCCGCGCGCGCCGGCGCCTCGACCGCCTCCGAGGCAGGGCGCCGCCGGCGCCGCCGCTGGGGCGTGCCGGTCGTGGTGCTCGCGGCCGCCCTCCTCGGCGGCGGGGCCGGGGGCCTGGCGGTGCACTGGCTCGCCCCCGACCCCGAGGAGACCACGCAGCTGCCGGTCGCCGCGGGGCCCGGGTCGACCGCGCCCGCGGCGCCCGGCACCTCGGAGGCCGCGGCCGCCGCGGTCGTGCCGAGCGTCGTGCAGATCATGGCGGCCGGCAGCACCGGCTCCGGCTTCGTGTACGACGCGCGCGGCCACGTCATCACGAATCACCATGTGGTCGCCGGGCGGTCGAGCGTGCGGCTGCAGCTGCACGACGGCCGCACGGTCGCGGCGCAGGTGGTCGGCACGAGCGCGATCGACGACATCGCGGTGCTGCGGGCCACGGAGCCGGGTCAGCTGACCCGGGCGCGGATCGGACGCTCCGGCGAACTGCGCATCGGGCAGCCGGTGATCGCGGTCGGCTCGCCGCTGGGGCTCAGCGGCACCGTGACCGCCGGGATCGTCAGCTCGGTCGACCGGCAGGCCCGGATCGGCGGCAGCCCGCAGCGGTTCGTGCAGACCGACGCCCCGATCAATCCCGGCAACTCCGGGGGCCCGCTCGTCGACCTCGACGGTCGCGTCGTCGGCGTCAACACCGCGATCGCGACCGTGAGCGGCCGCTCGTCGGGCTCGATCGGCATCGGGTTCGCCGTGCCGATGGAGCGGGCCCAGCAGGTGGCGAACCGGCTCATCCGGGGCGGCTGATCCGGCCGACCCGCTCGCCGCCGACGAGCCGCGACGAGCCCCGACGAGC
>JBDIAM010000419.1:0-3141 GCA_039812445.1 Piscicoccus intestinalis
AAGGCGTACATGGACCAGTACGGCAAGGACCTCGAGGACCTCGACACGTACTACACGAACGCCAAGCTGACGATGGCGGTGCCGGACTACGTCAACATCCAGTCCATCGACGAGCTGCCCGCGCACGCCAGCGAACTCGGCGGCAAGGTCGTAGGCATCGAACCGGGCGCCGGCCTGACGAAGATCACCAAGGAGAAGGTCTTCCCGGCGTACAACCTCGGTAGCTCGTTCCAACTCGTCGAGTCGTCGACGACCGCGATGCTCGCCGAGCTGAAATCGGCCATCGACAAGAAGCAGCCGATCGTCGTCACGCTGTGGCGTCCGTACTGGGCGAACAACAGCTTCCCGGTGCGCGACCTCAAGGACCCCAAGGGCGCGCTCGGCTCCGCCGAAGGCCTGCACGTGCTCGCCCACAAGGGCTTCAGCCAGGAGTTCCCGCAGGTCGCCTCGATGCTCGCCAAGTTCAAGCTCGACGACAAGCAGTACGGCACGCTCGAAGACACCGTTGTCAACACGTTCGGCAAGGGCAAGGAGGCCGAGGCCGTGCAGGATTGGCTGGCCAAGAACCCGGACTACGTCAACACGCTCAAGGGCGGCGCGACCAACTCCTCACCCAGCTCCTCACCCAGCTCCTGACCCAGTTTCTGAGGCGATGACGCGGCGGCCGGCCCGGGGAATCGGGAACGCTCCCCCGGGCCGGCTCACGCGCCCCAACTGAGCACGGAGAACGCGTACCGGATGTGCTCCTCGACCTCATCGGCGGCGCGTGAGCCCTCGCCTGAGTCGATCGCCGCGAGCACCCGCCGGTGCCCGTCGCGCAGGCGGGACTGCACGCTCTCCCAGTCGGGGTGGGCGTAGAACGAGTCGAGGATCGCCCGGCGCATCGAGCCGCGGATGGCCGAGGTCATGTCCGCGACGAGGCGGTTGCGGCCCGCCTCCGCGATCGCGACGTGAAAAGCGGTGTCGAGTTCGTTGAAGTCGTCCCGGGCGATGTCCGGCGCCTCCATCCGCTCGACGAGATCGAGGAGCCGGGCCCGGTCGTCGTCGCTCGCGTGCCGGGCGGCCAGGCCCGCGCTCCAGCGCTCCAGCATGACGCGCGCTTCGATGACGTCGTCGGCCGGAAAGTTCGCGAGCGCGATGTGCAACCGCAGCATCTGGGTGAGCGCCTCGCTCGGCATCGAGGACAACACGGTGCCGCTGTCGCGCCCCATCCCGACGCCGGCGCGCACCACACCGAGCGCCTCCAGCGCCCGCATCGCCTCGCGGACCGCCGCGCGGCTCACCCCGAGGCGAGCGGCGAGGTCGCGTTCGGGCGGGAGCCGGTCTCCCACCGACAGCGTGCCGTCGGTGATCTGCTCCTCGACCCGATGGATCACCATCTCGTGGGCGCGCGACCGCCCCGCAGGGCGCCCCTGCGGCTGGGACGAGGATGTCGGCATCGAGCCATCATCGCACCGGGTCCGATAAGTGGCCTACCGGTTGCGGCCCGAACCGGACCGGGCGAACCTCTTGACGGCCATCCGACGGCGCCACTACCGTAATTCAGGTAATGGTCTGACCAATGGGGTGTCAGTCCGAATCGTCGCCCGGAGCTGTGCTGATGATCGCCGCGTATCAACCCGACCTGGCCCCGTTGGGCTCGTTGACCCTCTCGGCCCTCGTGGCCTGCCTGCCGCTGGTGACGATTTTCGTCACGCTCGGCGCCCTGAAGTGGAAGGCGCACTACGCGGGCTTGACGGCCCTGGGTGTGGCGCTGCTCATCGCGATCCTGGCGTACCGGATGCCGGTGGGCTACGCCCTGAACTCCGCCGTGCTCGGTGGCGTGTTCGGTCTGTTCCCGATCATGTGGATCGTCTTCAACGCCATCGTGCTCTACGAGGTCACGGTCGCGAGCGGGCGCTTCGAAGACCTGCGCAAGGTCTTCGACCTCATCTCCGACGACCCCCGGGTGCAGGCCATCGTCATCGCCTTCTGCTTCGGCGGCCTCATGGAGGCCCTCGCCGGCTTCGGCGCGCCGGTCGCCATCACCGGCGTCATGCTCATGGCCGTCGGCTTCTCCGCCCTGCGCGCGGCCACCGTCGTGCTGCTGGCCAACACCGCCCCGGTCGCCTTCGGCGCCATCGGCACCCCGATCCTCACGGCCGGCCGGCTGACCCACATCGACCCCCAGACGATCGGCGCCTACGTCGGCCACCAGACCCCGATCATCGCCTTCTTCGTGCCCCTGTTCATCTGCTTCCTCACCGACGGCAAGCGCGGCGTGCGCCAGGTCTTCCCCGTCGCGGTCGTCACCGGAGCCGTCTTCGGCATCACGCAGTGGATCAGCGCGACGTACATCTCGATGGAGCTGACCGACATCATCTCCTCGCTGTGCGGGCTCGCCGCGATCGTCATCATGCTGCGCTTCTGGCGGCCGCAGGGCCGCGACGAGGCCCGCGCCTCGCTGCAGGAGGCGCACGAGCGCGAGATGCGTGAGCTCGGCGCCACGGACCCCAACGAGGCGGCCGGCACGCACTCGGGTGGCGGCACCGCGACCGCCACGAAGGCCCGTCAGGACACCTCGCCGCTGACCGGCGGCCGGATCTTCATGGCCCTGTTCCCCTACCTGCTCGTCATCGCGGTGTTCTCGATCGCCAAGCTCGTGCCCGCGATCAACGCCGCACTCACCGGCACCGACATCAAGATCCCCTGGCCTGGCCTGAACGGACAGGTCCTCACCGCCGCCGGCACCCCGAACAGCTCGACGGTCTACACGTTCACCTGGCTGTCCAGCCCCGGCACGATCCTGCTCATCTGCGGGCTCATCGTGGCCCTGGCCTACAAGGTCAGCCTCGGCGACTGGTTCAAGGTCTTCACGTTCAACGCTCACAAGATGCGCTTCGCGATCCTCACCGTCGCGACCGTGCTGTCGCTGGCCTACGTCATGAACCTCTCGGGCCAGACGATCACCATCGGCTACTGGATCGCCGGCACCGGCGCCGCGTTCGCCTTCCTCTCCCCCGTGCTCGGGTGGCTGGGCACCGCGGTCACCGGCTCCGACACCTCTGCCAACGCCCTGTTCTCCACGCTGCAGCAGACCGCCGCCCAGCAGATCGGCATCGACGAGACCCTGCTCGTCGCCGCGAACACCTCCGGCGGCGT
>JBDIAM010000420.1:0-3134 GCA_039812445.1 Piscicoccus intestinalis
CTCCTCGGTGTCGGGCTCCTCGGTCTCGACGGTCTCGGTCGGAGCGCCGGAGTCGGTGGCGGCCTCCGCGGCGGAGGTCTCCTCGTCGGGGACGAGGGCGGCGGCCGCGGCGAGGTCCGAATCGGTCTGCGCGGAGGTGGAGGGCGAGACGGGTTCGGCGTCGACGGCGGCTGCGGCGGCATCGGGTTCGGCGTGCGGGTGGACCGGCTGCAGGCCCGACTCGTCCTCGCTCGCCGCCTCGTCGGCCTGCACGCCGGCCCAGTCCTCCGGCGACGCCGCGGCATCCGCGGACTCGGTCGCGGTGGCGTCGACCGGCGCGTCGGCAAACTCCGTGGGTGTGTCCGCCGACTCCTCGGACGCATCGGCGGCCTCGGCCACGGCGGGCACGTCGGCGGGCACGTCAGCGGGAGTGGACTCGGCGGGCGCAGCGTCGGCCGCGGCGGCCGACGGCTCCTGCGGCGCCGCGTCGGCGGGCTGCACCGTCTCGTCGGATTGCGCTGCGGCTGCAGGCTCGTCGGAGGGAGCGGGCGTAGCGTTGATCTGCTCGGACACGGCGTCGGCCTTCCGGTAACTCAAAAAGGACACCGCCACGCCGTGAGCGCCGGGAACACCCGGCGCGGCCATGACGCAGCGGTTCGGTGCAAAGAAACGTCGGGTTCACGATACTTCGGTTGTCCAGGCAGGGGGAGCCCAAGGGTCGGCCGCCCGACGGGCGACCCGGGCGGCAACTAGGCTGGCCGGGTGTTCTTGATCGGTTTTCCCGCGGCGGCGTTCGCCACCAACTGCTTCGTCGTCGCGCCCGCGCAGGGCCAGGAGTGCCTCGTCATCGACCCCGGCATCGGGGTGCTCGACCGGCTCGACGAGGTGTTGCGGGAGTACCACCTCAAGCCCGCGGCCGTCATGCTCACCCACGGCCACCTCGACCACGTGTACTCGGTGACGCCGGTGTGCGGCGCCCGCGGCATCGCCGCCCACATCCATCCCGACGACAAGTACCGGCTCGCGGACCCGCTGAAGACGATGGACCCCTCGCTGATCGCCATGCTCGAGGCGCAGTTCGGCACGCAGGCCGCGTGGCACGAGCCCGACGACGTCGTGACGTTCACCGACGGGCAGTCGCTGACGATCGCCGGCCTGACGATGTCGATCCTGCACGCGCCCGGCCATACCGAGGGCTCGGCGATGTTCCGCATGGAGACGGTCCCCGACGCCCTGCCCACCGACTCCGGCCTCAACCGCACGATCTTCGCCGGCGACGTGCTGTTCAACGGCGGCATCGGCCGCACCGACCTGCCCGGCGGCGACGACGCGGCGATGCAGGCCAGCCTGCGCGACGTCGTGCTCGCCCAACCCGACGACACCATCGTCTTCCCCGGCCACGGGCCGGCGACGACGATCGGGCGCGAACGGGTCGCCAACCCCTACCTGCAAGGACTCTGATACCACCGTGGCAACCAAGATCGCCCCGCTCTCGGGCTTCCCCGAGTGGCTGCCCGCCGACCGCCTCACCGAGCAGCTCGTGCTCGACATCGTGCGCGACACGTTCGAGCGGCACGGCTTCGTCAACATCGAGACCCGGGCCGTGGAGCCCGTCGACCGGCTCCTCGGCAAGGGCGGCGACGCCGACAAGGAGATCTACGGCGTCTCCCGTCTCGCCGCCGACGACGACCGCGACGCCGACCTCGGCCTGCACTTCGACCTCACGGTGCCGTTCGCGCGGTACGTGCTGGAGAACGCGGGCAAGCTGACGTTCCCGTTCCGGCGCTACCAGATCCAGAAGGTGTGGCGCGGCGAGCGGCCGCAGGAGGGCCGCTACCGCGAGTTCACCCAGGCCGACATCGACATCGTCGGAGCCGGTGAGCTCCCGTTCCACTACGAGGCCGAGATCCCGCTGGTCATCGCCGACGTCTTCGAGCGCCTGCCGATCGGGCCGTACCGGATCCAGGTCAACAACCGCAAGATCCCCGAGGGGTTCTACCTGGGCATCGGGCTCGCGCCCGAGCAGGTGGCCTGGGTGCTGCGGATCGTCGACAAGCTCGACAAGATCGGTCCGGACGCGGTGCGCGAGGCGCTCGTGGAGTTCGGCGCCACCGACGAGCAGGCCCAGGCGTGCCTGGCGCTGGCGCAGATCAGCGCCACCGACACCTCGTTCGTGGCGGCGGTGCGCGCGCTCGGCGTCACCCACGAGACCCTCGACGCCGGGCTCGCTGAGCTGGCCGCGGTCATCGCCGCGGGTGCGGAACACGCGCCCGGCGTGCTCGTCGCCGACCTCAAGGTCGCCCGCGGCCTCGACTACTACACCGGCACCGTCTACGAGACCCAGCTCGTCGGGCAGGAGGAGTACGGCTCGGTGTGCTCCGGCGGCCGGTACGACTCGCTGGCCTCCGACGGCAAGAGCACCTACCCGGGCGTCGGCATCTCGATCGGCATCTCGCGCCTGCTGGGCCGGCTCGTGCCCGCCACGATCACCACCTCGCGCCCCACCCCGACGTGCGTGCTCGTCGCGCTCAACACCGAGGACGACCGGGCGAGCGCGAATTCCGTTGCCACGCAGCTACGCCGGCGGGGGATCGCGACCGAGGTGGCGCCGAGCGCGGCGAAGTTCGGCAAGCAGATCCGCTACGCCGACCGGCGCGGGATCCCGTTCGTGTGGTTCGGCCCGCGGGAGGACGGCGCCGCGCACTCGGTCAAGGACATCCGCTCCGGCGAGCAGGTCGACGCCGACCCCGCGGCGTGGCTGCCGCCCGCCGACGACCTGCGGCCCCGCCTCGTCGGAGGCTGACGCCCGGGTCGGCCGCGTCGGCCCGGGTCGGTCGGGTCGGTCGGGTCGGCCGGGTCGCGTCGGTCGTGTCACGTCGGTCGGGTCGCCCGGGGCGGCCGCAGGCGCGCCGCCCACAGGCCGGGGTGCCGGGGGCGCGCGGTCCGCATGGGGGAACGGATTACTGTGCCGCACATGGACGTCGAGCAGCGAACGGCCGGTGACCGCGTCATCGGCTGGGCCCGCGGCCACGTGCTGCTCGTCGACGGCCTCGTGGCGCTGCTGTGGGTGGCCGTCGCGCTGCTCTTCCAGCCGGTCGTCATGCTCGACTCCGAGGATGACGTCGTGTGGGCCGTCATCACCGTGCTCATGGGCG
>JBDIAM010000421.1:0-3122 GCA_039812445.1 Piscicoccus intestinalis
TGCCCGATGATCGGCATCTACCTGCGGCCGGAGGCGCGCGGTCGCGGCCTCGGCGTGCGGGCGCAGCGCGAGCTCACCGACATGTTCTTCCGGCACACGACGACCAACCGCGTCGAGGCCCACACCGACGTCGAGAACCTCGCCGAGCAGCGGGCGTTGGAGCGGGTCGGGTTCCAGCGCGAGGGTCTCGTGCGCGGCGCCCACTGGCGGGCGGGCGCCTACCGCGACGGCTACCTGTACGCCGTGCTGCGCTCGGAGTGGACCGTCGAGCAGTTCGAAGACCCCCGCGCCGACGAAGACTAACCCCCGCCGGCTCCCTTCCCCCTTCCCCAATCTGGCCGAAGGCTGCCCTTTCGGTCGAGGGCTAGGGCTGTAGTACGAGCCCTCGACCGAAAGGGCAGCCTTCGGCCGGGTGGGGGACGGGTGGGTTAGCGGCGGCGGAGGATGCGCATGGAGCCGCACTCGCCCGCCAGGTGCCAGAGCCCGGAGGCCATCGCGCGGGTGAAGCAGCGCCACGGGGCCTGGCCGCCGTCTTCGGGGTGTTCGAAGATGTCGTGGAAGATCAGGGTGCCGCCCGGGGCCACCCACGGGCTGAACCCCGCGTAGTCGTTGGTCACGTGCTCGTCGGTGTGTCCGCCGTCGATGAACAACAGCGCCAACGGGGTTCGCCAGTATCGCGCGACGGTCGGCGCGCGCCCGACGATCGCGACAACCTCCTCCTCCAGCCCGGCGCGGGTGATCGTGCGGCGGAAGAACGGCAGCGTGTCGATGCGACCCGCCTCCGGGTCGACGAGGCTCGGGTCGTGGTACTCCCAGCCCGGCTGGTTCTCCTCGCTGCCGCGATGGTGGTCGAGCGTGAACACCGTGGAGCCGGTGAGCCGGGCCGCCGCGCCGAGGTAGACCGCGGACTTGCCGCACCACGTGCCGACCTCCAGGCCCGGCCCCTCCCGCAGCGCGCGGACCGCCTCCTCGAAGAGCCGCATGCCCTCGACCGGCGGCATGAACCCGCGGGCGGCCAGGGCCTGCGCCTCCAGGTCCGGTGGCATCGTCGGCCGGAGGCCGTTCGGCTCGTTCTCGCCCCGGCCGGCCGGGTCGGCCCCGACGGGTGTGTTGTGTGCATCGCTCACCACAACACACTAGGCGGCGGTTACGGAAAAGCCGCCCTCGTGCCCCCGTGAGCCACGTGGCCGGCCGCACCCCTGTGGTACGCCTGATGACGGTGGGCGGGACCCCCACCTCGGCCGGCGGGCGCCGTTGGGAGCGAACCGCATCGGCCCACGTCGTCACAGGGAGGAATGTGTCATGGGGCTGCGACAACGAGCGATGGCGGCGGTGGTACTGGGCCTGGCGCTGGGAGCCGGTGTGGCCCCCGCCGCGCACGGCGCACCGGCCTCGACGAGCGCCGCGGCCTGCGCCCTGATCGGGCCCAGCACCGTCTCCGTCGGCGCGCCGCGGCAGGCCGTCACGTACCGTCTCGGCGCGCACTGCCCGGCCGGCGCAACGGCCTCATGGGCGCTGGTGCGAGCGGGCACCGGCCGGCTGGGCACCCTCGTCTTCAGCCCCGGCCGACGCGCCGCCGTCCTCACGGTGCGCGACACGATGCCGCCCGGGGTCGCCACCTGGCGACCCGCCGGCGCGACCGTCAAGGGGGAGCCGGTCCGCCAGACCGGGCGCTCCGTCGTCCTCAAGGCGCGGTCGCGAGCCGCGGTGAGCGTGCAGCGCACCGGCGACGTCGTCGCGCTGCGGGCGACGGTGGCGCACTACCGCCTCGGCCGGAATCGCTATGTGCCGTGGCGCAATGCCGCGGTGCACTTTCAGCGGCGCACGTGCCCGACGTGCGAGTGGAGGCAGACGCCGCAGGGCCGCACCGACGCCGGCGGGCGGGCGTCGGTGGGTGTCCGGGTCAACTCCGCCGCCGCTGCCGACTGGCGCGTCGTCGTGGGCGGCACGTCGACGATCTGGCCGTCGTCGAGTTCCGTGCGCCGGGGTTGACCAGCGCGAAAAGGCCCCGCCGCACACAGCGGCGGGGCCTGGGTCGGCGACCGGCGGTCGGCCGCGGCTGATCGGGCAGCGGTCAGGCGAACGTCGCGTCGGCGTCGACGACCGCCTGCACCTCCTCGGGCGTGGGCGCGTAGGCGCCGTTGCGGCTCACCGTGAGCCCGGAGGTGACGACGGCCTTGTGCAGCGCCGGCTGCACGTCCGACCACCCCGCCTGCCGGAGCCGGTCGCGGGCCTCCAGCGAGCCGAGGAAGCCCGCCTCCAGCAGCCCGGAGACGAGCCCGGCCATGAACGAGTCGCCGGCGCCGACGGTGTCGCCGACGGTCACCGTCATCTGGTCCAGGTGCAGCATGTCGCGGTTGCCGGCCAGCAGCGCGTAGGCGCCCCACGGTCCGCGGGTGAGCACGACCATCGACGGGCCGGCGGCGATCCAGCGGCGCATGACGTCTTCGACGGGCTCGTCGGGGTAGAGCCAGTTGACGTCCTCGTCGGAGGCCTTGACGACGTCGGCGAGGGCCACGATCTCCTCGACGCGGCCGACGACCGCACCCGGCTCGACCATGAGCGCAGGCCGGATGTTCGGGTCGTAGGAGATCGTCGCGTGATCCTTGATGCGCCGCACGGTGTCGACGACCTGGGTGCCGCCCGGCTCCAGGGTGGCGGCGATGCTGCCGGTGTGCAGGTGGCTGAACCGGGTCAGGTCCCCCAGCGGCGGCACCACCCATTCGAGCTCGAATTCGTAGGTGGCGCGGCCGTCCTCGTCGAGCATCGCGTAGGCCACCGCGGTCTGCTCGGCCGAGTCGGTGCCCGGCACGATGGAGACGCCGGAGTCGGTCGCCCACTTCGCGAGCCGGTCGCCGCGCTCGTCCTTGCCCCACCACGCGCAGATGTGCGAGGGGTGACCCAGGGTGGCCACGCCGGCGGCGACGTTGAGGAGGCTGCCGCCGACGTGCTCCACCGCGGTGGAGCCCTCCCTGATCACGACATCGATGAGCGCTTCACCAATACACAGGACGTCCCCGGACATCAGTGCCCTTTCCACCAAGCGAATCTTGCGGCCGGGCGGGGCGGGTGCGCGCGCCCGGGTGCGGATCCCGACACCGGGCCGGCGCGGCGTCGCGCCT
>JBDIAM010000422.1:0-3117 GCA_039812445.1 Piscicoccus intestinalis
CGGCCCCAGACGACCTTGATGACGTTCCAGCCGGCGCCGCGGAAGAACGCCTCGAGCTCCTGGATGATCTTGCCGTTGCCGCGCACCGGGCCGTCGAGGCGCTGCAGGTTGCAGTTGACGACGAACGTGAGGTTGTCGAGTTCCTCGAAGGCCGCCAGCTGCAGGGCGCCGCGGGATTCGACCTCGTCCATCTCACCGTCTCCGAGGAACGCCCAGACGTGCTGGTCGGAGGTGTCCTTGATGCCGCGGTTGTGCAGGTAGCGGTTGAACTGCGCCTGGTAGATCGCGTTGATCGGGCCCAGTCCCATGGAGACGGTGGGGAACTGCCAGAACTCCGGCATGAGCCGCGGGTGCGGGTAGGAGGGCAGCGCGCACGGCCGGCCGTCGACGACGTGGCTGGCCTCCTGGCGGAAACCGTCGAGGCGCTCCTCGGTGAGGCGGCCCTCCAGGTACGCGCGGGCGTACATGCCCGGTGACGCGTGCCCCTGGAAGAACACCTGGTCACCGCCGCCGGGGTGGTCCTGGCCGCGGAAGAAGTGGTTCATCCCGACCTCGTACAGCGTCGCCGCGGAGGCGTACGTCGAGATGTGGCCGCCGACACCGACTCCGGGGCGCTGGGCGCGGTGCACGAGCACGGCTGCGTTCCAGCGCACGAGCCGGCGGAAGGCGTGTTCCATCTGCTCGTCGCCGGGGAACCACGGCTCCTGCTCGAGCGGGATCGTGTTGACGTAGGCGGTCGTGCGCAGCGACGGCACCCCGACCTGACGCACGCGGGCCTGCTCCAGCAGCCGCAGCATGAGATAGCGGGCCCGCTGGGTGCCGGATTCCTCGATGACCGCCTCCATCGAGCCGAGCCATTCTTCGGTCTCCTCCGGATCGATGTCCGGCAGATTGCTGGGCAGTCCGTTGATGATCGGGGCGGTGTCCTCGCGGCGCACGACGGGAGTCCTTTCTTCCGGTCCGTGCCGGCTCACCCGGTAGGGGGCCTTCGGTAGGGCAATCCTGACATCTACGCCTGCGCGATGCCCTTCGGCGGGGCCTGCGATCCCCCCGAGAACGCCGGGTCGAGCCCGGTCACCCGGCCCGCGTCGCTGTAGATCGTCAGCCGGTCCCCGCGCACGAAGGAGGCGAGCGTCAGGCCGCTCTCGCGGGCCAGCTCGACGGCCAGCGACGTCGTGGCCGACACCGACACCATCGCCGGTATGCCGGCGAGCACCGCCTTCTGCGCCAGCTCGTAGCCCGCCCGGCCGCTGACGACGAGCACGCACCCGCGCAGCGGCAGCAGCTCCTGGCGAAGGGCCCAGCCGACGACCTTGTCGACGGCGTTGTGCCGGCCGACGTCCTCGCGCACGCACAGCGGTTCGCCGGTCGCGTCGACGATGCCCGCCGCGTGCAGGCCGCCGGTGCGGGCGAACCCCGGCTGCCGCTCCCGGAGCCGGTCCGGCAGCCCCGAGAGCAGCGCCGGCTCGAACGTCGTGCGGTCCTCGCGCAGGTCGTAGCGGGAGCGCCGGCGGGTGTCGGCGATGCTCTGCGCGCCGCACATGCCGCACGCGCTCGTCGTCGTGCTCGCGCGCGGCGTGATGTCGAAGACGACGCCCGGGGCGGGGGTCACGTCGACGACGTTGAACGTCGGGTGCCCGTCCTCGTCGGTGTCGTTGCAGTGCATGAGGGTGCGCACGTCGGCGGCGGCGGCGATGTGCCCCTCGGCGTGCAGCCAGCCGAGCGCCAGGTCGAAGTCGTCGCCGGGCGTGCGCATGGTGACCGTCACCGCCGCGTCGTCGACGCGGATCTCCAACGGCTCCTCGACGGCCAGGGTGTCGGCGCGCCCGTCGACCACCGGGCCGCGGGCACCCACGGTGATGCGGCGTGCGGGCGCGCGTCGGGTGATGCGTCCCATCGGCTGCCTCCTACCCAGCGACCCCGCTCCGACGCCTCGCCGGGGCCGGGCGAGATGGCGCGGGAACGGGCGAACAGGAGGCGCCATGCTTGCACAAACACGATCGAACCGCTGGACTAGGGCTTGATTGCATCCCCTCGGGATGAGTTCGATTCGGTTTCCGGTGAGCACCGGCACAGCACAGGAGGTACGAACGCGTGGTCGGATCCCCGCCTACGTCGGCGGTGACCAAACTCGGTTTCGCCGCGGGCCAGGTCATTCTCGAGCTCGGCTATGACGACGACGTCGACGACGACCTGCGGATGCAGATCGAGGACACGGTCGAAGGCGACCTCGAGGACGAAGATTACGGCGACGTCGTCGACGGCGTGCTGCTGTGGTGGCGCGAGGAGGACGGCGACCTCACCGACGCCCTCGTCGACGCCTTGACCACCCTGGAGGATCAGGGCTTCATCGTGCTGTTGACCCCGAAGGTCGGCCGTCCCGGGGAGGTCGACCCCAGCGACGTCGCGGAGGCCGCGGGCACCGCCGGCCTGAACGCCAGCGCCAGCGTCAATCTCACGCCGCAGTGGTCCGGCACCCGCCTCGTCGCGCCGAAGACCGGTGCCCGGCGCTGACTCCATCGCCTGTAGCGGGCAGACTGGCCTCATGGCTGACACCCGCATCGGGGTGGGCGACGTCGCCCCCGACTTCTCGCTGAGCGACCAGTACGGCGCGACCGTCTCCCTTCGTGAGTTGCGTTCCGACCGTGGCGTTCTCATCGTGTTCTACCCGTTCGCGTTCTCCGGGATCTGCACCGGTGAACTGACCGAGATCCGGGACGACCTCGGCGCGTTCCAGAACGAGCGATGCGCGGTCGTCGCGCTCTCCTGCGACCCTGTGTTCGCGCTGCGGGCCTGGGCCGACCAGGAGGGCTACTTCTTCCCGCTGCTGTCGGACTTCTGGCCGCACGGGCAGGTCTCGTCGGCCTACGGGGTCTTCGAGCAGTCCGGGGGCTTCGCGCGGCGCGGCACGTTCCTGCTCGACCGAGACGGCGTGGTGCGCTGGGCGCTGATCAACGACCCCGGCAGCCGCCGCGACTTCTCCGGCTTCCACGAGACGTTGGCGTCGCTTCCCGTCGGCGGCTGACACAATGTCGGGCGTCGAGGGCCTGTAGCTCAGGTGGTAGAGCACCGCGTTTACACCGCGGGTGTCGTCGGTTCGAACCCGGCCGGGCCCAC
>JBDIAM010000423.1:0-3115 GCA_039812445.1 Piscicoccus intestinalis
ATATCGAACACATGTTTGTTAGGCCAGCTGTCCTAATCCCGAATTGAACTGCGCAACAAAGGTATTCAGATCAGATCCGAAGTGATGTGAGATCGCTTGCGGCGGAACGGAATTCATAGCGCGATCTGGCGTGACATATGTCATAGCACTCGGAAGCAACCACGTCGTTTCGCCGGATATCACCATCCGTCCACTCGCTGTCAATGACGCGGGGTGTGAACTGTCCCAGGCACATTCGATGTCCTCATGCTGCCGAGGTCGCGACAGGAGTTCCCATGCGTCAGCACGCGTCAGCCGCCACTGCCCTGGCCCTCGCGGTCGTCGGGATGACTCCGCTCGCCTCGGCGGCGACCGGTGCGAGCGAACCGGCGACCGACGCCGACCAGCGGCCCACGCTCTCGGCCCGCTCGGTCCTTCCGCCGGAGACGTACACCCCGGGCAGCGAGACGTCGGGGCACTTCCTGGAGCCCACCGACACGCAGGCCGTGAAGCCGCCGTTCAAGGGCCAGCCGGTGCAGGGCTTCTCGGCGACCCACCGCCTCGGCGACGGCTCGTACCTCGTGATGAGCGACAACGGCTTCGGCACCAAGGCCAACAGCCCGGACTACCGCCTGGCCGTGCACCGCATCCGCCCGGACAAGGCCGCCGACGGTAAGCCGGGGGAGACGACATACCTCAACACGGTGTTCGCGCTCAGCGACCCGAATCGTCATGTCAGCTGGCCGATCTGGCGCGACGGGGGCTGCGCTGCGGCCAAGAAACTGCCGAGCGGCTACACCTGCCCCAGCGCCGACCGGCAGCTCACCGGCTGGGATTTCGACATCGAGTCGATGCAGGTCGCGCCCGACGGCACGTTCTGGTTCGGCGAGGAGTTCGGGCCGTATCTGTTGCACACCGATCAGCTGGGCCGGTTGCTCGCGCCGCCCGTCCCGACTCCTGGCGTGCGTTCGCCTTCCAACCCCACCGCGGGTGGCAAGACCGCGAACCTGCCCGACTCCAAGGGCTTCGAGGGAATGGCGATCTCGCCGGACGGCCGCCGCCTGCACCCGATGCTCGAGGGCGCCACCGCGCAGGACGAGGCCGCCGGAAAGGCCCGCGACCTGCGTATCTACGACGTGCGGCTCGGTCGCACGACACGCTTCACGGGTGACTTCGTGCGCTACCGCATGGAGTCGGCGGACCACGCCATCGGCGACTACATCGCCGTCGACGACCACCGGTACCTCGCCATCGAGCGGGACGGCAAGGAGGGAGCGGAGGCGGCATTCAAGCGGATCTACCTCGTCGACACCGCGGGCGTGAAGCCCGGCGGCTACGTGCGCAAGACGCTGCTGGTCGACCTCATGAACATCGCCGACCCGAAGGGCGTGGGCGGCATGGGCGAGAAGTTCACGTTCCCGTACTTCACGATCGAGGACGTCGAGATCGTCGACGACCACACGATCGCCGTGATGAACGACAACAACTTCCCGGCCACCGGAGGCCGAGGCAAGGGTGTCGCGGACGTCAACGAGTACATCCAGATCTCGCTGCCCACGCCGCTGGGGGTCGACAAGCGCCTCCTCGGTTCGTTCGTGCCCTACGGACCGCAGAAGGCACACAAGAGTGTGTCGATGTCGGTCATCGGCGACGTGCCCTACGGTGACGCCCAGGTCGCGGCCTTCCCGGGCTGGATCGACGACATCAACGCCGCGAAGACGACGTTCAGCGTGCACGTGGGCGACATCAAGAGCGGCTCGTCGCGCTGCGACGACTCCTACTTCGCGATGATCAAGACGCAGTTCGACCGGTTCCGAACGCCGCTGGTCTACAGCCCCGGCGACAACGAGTGGACCGACTGTCACCGCCCGAACAACGGCGCCTACGATCCGCTCGAGCGGCTGGCCGCAATCCGCACAGTGTTCTTTGCTACGCCCAACGTGACGAACGGCAAACCGACCCCGATCGCCTCGCAGGCCGCGGCCGGCTTCCCCGAGAACGTCACCTGGCGCGTCGGGCCCGACCGGCGCGGCGTGACGATGGCCGCCGTGCACGTCGTCGGCAGCAACGACTCGCTGGCGCCGTGGACCGGCAAGTCCGGCCCGACCGCCGAGCAGGAGGCCGAGCAGAAGGCCCGCATGGCCAACGCACTCGCGGTCGTGCGCTCGGCGTTCGACTCGGCCCGCGACCGGCGCGACAAGGCGGTCGCGATCTACCTGCAGGCCGACATGTTCGACCCGACCTACGAGCCGGAGCCGGGCACCAACCGGGCCTTCGTGCCGTTCATCCAGGCGCTCATCGAGGAGTCGACGCGGTTCCAGCGCGCCGGCGGCGAGACCTACGTCATCGACGGCGACAGCCACGTGTTCAACGTCGACCACCCGCTGGCGGCCGGGTCGCGGTGGCTGGAGTTCTACGGCGTGCGGGGCTCCTCCGGCCTGACCCGGATCACCGTCGACGGCTCCGACAACAACACCAACTGGCTGCGGGTCGGCGTCAATCTCGGTGCACGTCAGGGCGTGCTCTCCTGGCGGCAGGTGCCGTACAGCTCCGTGCCTGACCGGCCCTGACCGGCCCTGACCGGCGCTACTGGCGCGGGGCCACCCGGCGGACGAGGTGGACCAGCACGACGGTGCCCAGGAGGGCGCGGGCGGCCGCGAGCCACGGCAGCGCCGCGGGCACCGCGGACTCGCCGACGAGTGGGTTGGGGACGAGGAACAGCACCGCGAAGAACAGGCCCCAGGCGGCGACGGCGCTGGCGCCGGTGAAAACGCCGACGACGGGGAGCCAGATCGGGCACCCGGCGGGGCGTCGCGCGCTCAGCATCACGGAGCCGGTGAGCGCGACCGCGGCGGCGACGACGCCCATGATGGGGTGCGCCAGGGCGGCGGCTGGTGACGCGTTGACCACGGACTCCGCCAGGCAGACCGCGAGCAGCGCGGCCGACAGGGTGAGGGACCTCGCGCTGAGGCGGGCGCTGCGATCGTCGCCGCCTGCCAGGGCCGACAGGGGCCGGTGCCAGCCGGACGGCCCCGCCCAGCGCCGCTCGACGTGAATCACGAAGATCGCCAGGAGCGCCAGACCCAGCACGGCGAAGCCGGCGTAGACGACCGCGTACACCCAACCGGCGATGAGG
>JBDIAM010000424.1:0-3111 GCA_039812445.1 Piscicoccus intestinalis
CAGCCGTTGGATCGCGATCGCCGAAGTGGTCTTTCCCGAGCCGGAGGGCCCGTCGACGGCGATGATCCGCGTGCGTCCGGCGCGCGGCGGGCGGCCACGAGCCAGCTCGACCAGCGCCTGCAACGACTCGAGCGACTCGGGCGACTCGGGCGAATGCCGCGGCTCGGGCGGCCGCAACGACTCGCGCTCGGCGGGGCGGGCCGGCTCCTCGCTGGGCAATCGCGCCACCCCCTCGGTCCGCGGCGTCAACCTGCCACTCGGGCCACTCTGGCCCCTCGGGTCGCGGCCGCTCGCCCGCGGACCCCGCCTCCGCAGGCCCGCGGCCCTTCCTACACTGGCGCCGTGAGCCTAGCGACCCGCGTCATTCCCTGCCTCGACGTCGACGCGGGGCGCGTCGTCAAGGGCGTCAACTTCGAGAACCTGCGCGACGCGGGCGATCCCGTGGAGCTGGCCCACCGCTACGACGACCAGGGCGCCGACGAGCTGACCTTTCTCGACGTCACGGCGAGCAGCGGCGATCGCGAGACCACGTACGAGGTCGTGCGCCAGACCGCCGAGGAGGTCTTCATCCCCCTCACCGTCGGAGGCGGGGTGCGCACCGTCGACGACGTCGACCGGCTCCTGCGCGCGGGCGCCGACAAGGTCGGCATCAACACGGCGGCGATCGCCCGCCCGGACGTCATCGACGAGGTCGCCGACCGCTTCGGCGCGCAGGTGCTCGTGCTGTCCGCCGACGTGCGGCGGTGCCGACCGGATGGCGAGCGCACCGACTCCGGCTTCGAGGTCACGACCCACGGCGGCCGCCGCGGCACCGGCATCGACGCGATCGCGTGGTGCGCGCAGGCCGCTGCGCGCGGCGCGGGGGAGATCCTGCTCAACTCCATGGACGCGGACGGCACGAAGGCCGGCTTCGACACCGAACTCATCGCGATCGTGCGCGGCGTGGTCGATATCCCGATCATCGCCAGCGGTGGCGCCGGGGCCGTCGAGCATTTCGCCCCGGCCGTGCGCGCCGGCGCCGATGCCGTGCTCGCCGCGAGCGTTTTCCACTACGGGCAGCTGACGATCGGGCAGGTCAAGGACGCAATGCGAGCCGAGGGGATCACGGTGCGCTGATCGGCGCGAAAAAGCCCCCGGACATGATCACGGCCCCGGTGGGGGGGACCGGGGCCGCGTGACCTCTGATCAGCCGGGGGGAGGCTGGGGAGGTCTCTTTCAGAGTAGCCAGGCACAAAGTCGATGTCGGCTGACATTTGGTTCGGCGACGTTCTGCATTCGGTAAAGAGTGCGCCGATTTCGTAAAGTCGCGTGCGCTGGAACACATTCTTGGAAACTGGACGCGCGACTCACTAATTCGCATGTCGAAGGTGTGTGGTGCTCACCCGGCGATGAATGACAAACGCACCTCACGCTGCGGATTGTCGACGTTGAGGTCGACGAGGCAGATGCTCTGCCAGGTGCCCAGGGCGAGGCGGCCACCGACGACCGGGATCGTCGCGTACGGCGGGATGAGGGCCGGCATCACGTGGGAGCGGCCATGGCCGCGCGAGCCGTGCCGGTGCTGCCAGCGGTCGTCGGCGGGCAGCAGGTCGGCGAGCGCGGCGAGGAGATCGTTGTCGCTGCCGGCGCCGGTCTCGATGATCGCGATGCCGGCGGTGGCGTGCGGCACGAACACGTGCAGGAGCCCGTCGTCGGCGTCGGCGACGAACGCCTCGCACTGGGCGGTCAGGTCGTGGACGGTCTCGCGGGAGCCGGTCGTCACGGCGATGAGCTCGGTGTGCATGCGCCCATCCTCGCGTGATCCCGCGCGGTCCGCCCGGGCGGGGCGCCGGCTCGTCGACGGGACACCGGCTCAGCGACGGGGCACGCACTGGCTCGACGGGACGCCGCCTATCACAGGTGTCCCGTCGAGTCAGGTGTGTGCGGTGCCCGAGTCGGTACGGCGACGACGCGCAGGGCCCGGCTGCGCCGGCCGCGGTGACCCCTGATTCACCCGGTCGGCGCCGAGCCGGCCACCCGGACGTATGCTAACAGAACACCGTTATGAAACGTGTCGCGCTAGGGTGCGGCTGTGGTTCGGCCGAAGACTTACGACGAACAGCTGCGCGCAGGCCTCGTGCGTGCGGCCGCCGATCGGATCGCGGTGCGTGGGGCCCACGGGTTGTCCCTGCGCGAGCTCGCCGCCGATCAGGGCACGTCGACGAATGCGATCTACGTGATGTTCGGAGGCAAGAGTCAGCTCGTCGACGCGGTGCTCGCGCAGGCGGACGCGGGGTTCACGCAGGCGCAGCGCGAGGCCCTCGGAGCCGGTCGCACCCTGGCGGACCTGCACCGTCTCGGCGACGCGTACCGCACGTGGGCCTGTGCGAACCCGGCCTTCTACGCGGCGATGTTCAGTCACGCCGGGCTCGCCGGAGGCGACTCTCCGCAGGCCCACACCGGGAACGCGCCGGAATCGATGGGCCCGATCCTCACCGTCATCGAGCACCTCATCGCCGACGGTCTCGTGCGCGACGGAGGCGTGCTGCCGGTCGCCACGAGCGTCTGGGCCGCGGTGCACGGCATCGTCAGCCTCGAGATCGCGCTGTGGGCCGGCTCGCCCGGCGCCGACCAGATCTTCGCCACCCACACGGAGGCGGTTGAGCGCGGCTGGCTCACGCCCCGCGGCCAGGACGAGGCGCGCCGGTTGCGGGCGCAGTGGACGCCGACCTCCGCACCGGCCCCTGTCCACGACCCGGCGCCGGTGCCGGGCACCCGGGCTCCCGCCGTCCACTAGCCGCGGGCGTCGCGGGTCCGTCCGCGTCGGCTGCGTCGGCCGACGGCGGCTAGGCTCGATCGGCGTGAACGGGACGGTACGCACGACGGCATGCGGGACGGCACAGCGGTGAGCGGGCAGTCGCCACGCAGCGAGCGGCTGGTGCACCTCGTCGGCATCGGCGCCGACGGGTGGGCGGGCCTGACCGACGGTGCCCGCGACGCGCTTACCGCCGCCGACGTGATCATCGGCGCCCCGCGCCAACTCGACCTGCTGCCCACGGCCGTCGCCGCCGAACGGATCACCTGGCCCTCGCCCCTGCCACCCGCCGTCGGGCCGCTGCTCGCCCGTCACGC
>JBDIAM010000425.1:0-3107 GCA_039812445.1 Piscicoccus intestinalis
TTGACCTCCGGCGCCGCGGTCGGCACGGCCAGCACGAGCATCGTCGCGTCGGTCGCCTCGGCCACCTTCGCGAGCTCCGCGCTCGTACCCCGTACCGGCACGCCTTCGATCCGCAACCTGGCCTTCGCCGGGTCGTCGTCGAGCAGCGCGACCGGCAGCAGACCCGCCTCCGGCTCCCGCAGCGCGCCGTGCACGAGCCGCCGAGCCGCGTTGCCCGCGCCGAAGATGACGACCCGGTGCTCGCTGTGCCGCCCGCGCGCGCGACGCAGCCGCAGGGCCCGCACGCACAGCCGCAGCGTCAGCATGCTGATGATGGCGATCGCGCCGCCGGTCACCGTGCTCGAGCGCGGAAAGTGATTGGGGTGCAGGAGGATCGCTGCTGTCGTGGCGAGGATCGTCGTGATCAGCGTGCACCGCGCCAGCTCCGCGGCCTCCTCGTACGAGCCGCGCGTGTGCCCCACCCGATACGGCCCGATGAGCGACCCCAGCACCAACTGCAGCGCCGCGCAGGCCACCGCGACGATCGGCCCGATCCCGCGCGTCGCGAACGGGTAGTCGAAGTCGTAGCGCAGCCAGATCGCGACGCTCAGCGCGACGATCCAGATCGCCGAGTCGGCCGTCGCCCAGGCCAGTCGCCCCAGGCGGCTGTTGACGGTGCGGACTTGGGCGGGAGCCCCACTGCCCGGTGCCGTCGAGGAGACAGCCGGGTGGGGTGATCGCAGCGCACGCAAAGGGGGCCTCCCGTCCCCCCTCAGAGCACGGAAACTGGCGGAGGCGAATGTGATCCCCCCCGGGATTCGCTTCTGCCACATGCTATTCGACTTATCGGCGGGCATTGGTCAGGCCTGCGGCAGGCGCGTCGCCGATCTTGGTCAAGTTTCGTCGCCGGCGCGGTCGACTGCCGATGCCGCCGGGACGACTGCGCGGCAGGTCGCCCGCGACTAGATTCGAGGCTATGCTCGCCGCCTACGCCCGCTCGATCTCCCGCGACGACCCGCTCTCCGGCCTCGTGGTCGGAGACCGGCCCGACCCGGAGGCCGAACCCGGCTGGGCGGTCGTGGAGTTGAAGGCCGCGACGCTGAACCACCACGACCTGTGGTCGCTGCGCGGGGTCGGGCTGACGGCCGATCGGCTGCCGATGATCCTCGGCTGCGACGCCGCCGGGCTGAGCGCCGACGGCTCCCCGGTCGTCGTGCACTCGGTCATCGCCTCACCGGGGTGGCACGCCGACGAGACTCTCGACCCGCGCCGCAGCATCCTCTCGGAGATCCACCAGGGCACGTTCTGCGAGCGCATCGTCGTGCCCGAGTCCAACCTCGTGCCGCTGCCCGAGGGCATGAGCTTCGAGACCGCCGCCACGCTGCCCACCGCGTGGCTGACCGCCTACCGGATGCTGTTCACGCAGGGCGAGCTGGTGCCCGGCTCCCTCGTGCTCGTGCAGGGCGCCGGGGGTGGGGTCGCGACCGCGTGCATCCAGCTCGGCGCCGCCGCGGGGCTGCGGGTGTGGGTGACCGCCCGCGACGAGACGAAGCGGCAGCGGGCCCTCGACCTCGGCGCGGAGGCGGTGTTCGAGTCCGGCGCCCGGCTCCCGGAGAAGGTCGACGCCGTCATGGAGACGGTGGGCGCCGCCACGTGGAGCCACTCCGTCAACGTGCTGCGCCCCGGCGGCGCCATCGTCATCTCCGGGGCCACCTCCGGCGACGCCCCCGACAAGGCCGAGCTGACGAAGGTCTTCTTCCGCCAACTGCGGGTTATCGGCTCCACGATGGGCACCCGCTTCGAGCTCGACCGGCTAGCCCACCTCGTGCGCTCCGCCGGCATCGAGCCGACGATCGACTCGACCTACCCGCTCGAGCGTGCCCGCGAGGCGTTCGAGCGACTCGCCTCCGGGCAGACCTTCGGCAAGATCGTGCTGACCCGCTGACCAGGCTGCGCGCCGCGCCGGCGCGCGAAGCGGGCCTGGACAAGAGCAGTGCGCCGGCCCGCCCCCTGTTCGTGCCGGCGCACTGCTTGAGCGGACATCACCGGTCCGAGCCGGTGCCTCCCGCCGTCTCGTCGGGTGACTCGCCGGGCCACTGCGGCCGGTCGGTCGCGTCCGACCACACACCCTGCGCGCCCTGCGCTCCCGAGGCGCCCGCGTCCCGTCGCGGGGCGGACCGCGCGAGCACGTCTTGGATCCGGGTCGCCGCGTCGCGGACGATCTCGCCGATCTCCCGCAGCTGCCCGGAGTCGGGAATGCCCCCGCCGAGGAAGTCCTCCCATTCCGAGCGGCCCCGGCGACCCGACCCGCCGTCGCCGGTCGCGCCGGTGGCGGGGTGGTCCGCCGAGCCGGGCCCGCCGTCCACGTCACCCAGGCCGGGCACCTGCACGTCGCCCGGCCAGCCCGTGCCCGTCTCGTGCGGCAGCGGCTCCTGCGCCGAGTCGCTCGTGGCGGTGTCCGCTCCCGGTCCGGGCGTGTTCGAATCGGCCTGGCCCGCATCGGAGTCCGTCGAGCCGGCGAACGCGGGGTCGACGTGATCGGTCGCGTCGGCCCACACACCTGAGGGGCGCTGCCGTCCGGGTGCGTCGCTGGAGGAGCCACGCCCGGCGGCATCGGTAGTGCCCGCGCCGCCGCGGCCCGCGGTGCCCGCCGCGCGACCGGCCATGTCGGCCCAGTCCCGCCAGGCCCCGGACATGCCACCCGGCGGCGTGATCCCGACGTCGCTGAGCCAGCGCGCCACCGACGCCCAGTCGGGGGTGCCGCCCTGCCCGAACGGGAAACCGCCCCCGAACGCCGGCGGCACGAACGGTCCGGCGCCTCCGGTGTGGGCGCCCGGCCCGGCAGCCCCCGCGGATCCGGCAGACCTCGATCGGCCCGACTGGCCCGGTGAGCCCGGGGAGCCCGGGGAGCCCGGTGAGCCCGGTGAACCGGCTCCGGCGCCCGCTTCGGGGGTCTGCGCGTCGGTGGCCGCCCACATCGGGGTCGAGGTGCGGGCCCGCGCCCGAGCCTGTCGCGCCGCCTCCTCGAGGCGGGCCCGCACGTCGGCGGCGCCGGTGCGCACGCGCTCGCGCATCTGCTCGGCCAGGCGCTGCGCCGAGGCGTCGAGGCTCTCCTCCAGCTCCGCGAG
>JBDIAM010000426.1:0-3104 GCA_039812445.1 Piscicoccus intestinalis
CGATGGCGTTGAGCGTGACCGGCGTGCGCGTCGCCGAGCCCGAGGACCTCCCGCGGCTCGCGGCCATCGAGGCGGAGGCCGACCGGCAGTTCGCGCCGCTCCTGGACATCTCCGGCTGGGGCGAGCCACCCGGTGGTGAACAGCGCGCCGAGCGAGGAACCCTGCTCGTCATCGGTCACCCCGCCGCCGGCTTCGCGCACGTGCTCGACCCCGACGGCCGCGACTCCCACCTCGAACAGCTGTGTGTGCGCCCGCAGGCCCAGCGTCGCGGACTCGGCGCCCGGCTGCTGCACGCCGCCTACGGCGTCGCCCTCGACGCCGGCGCCGACCGGCTCACGCTGACGACCTTCGCCGAGGTGCCGTGGAACGCCCCCTGGTACGCCCGGCACGGCTTCGCGCCCGTCCCCGAGCCGTTGCCCGCCGCCCTGGCGGCTGTGCGGGAGGCCGAGCGGCGCTGCGGGCTCGACGCCGGCGGGCCCCGCCTCGCGATGGCGCGCGCGATCCTCGACGAGCCCGTGCCCCGCGCCGCCGTCAGCGTGCTGCCCGTGCGCGAGGGACCCGACGGCCTCGAGGTGTTCGTGCAGCACCGCGTCGGCACGATGGACTTCCTGCCGCACGCCCTCGTCTTCCCCGGTGGCCGCGTCGACCCCGGCGACGCGGCGCTCGGGGCTGCCCTCGAGCTGCCCGCCGAGGTGCTCGCCGAGCACGCGAGCGCCTGGGCGGCGGTCGGCACCCCCGACCGGGCGTTCGGAGTCGGTGCGGCCGGCGCCCGCACCACGCTCGCCACCGCGGTCCGCGAGGTCCGCGAGGAGACCGGGGCCGACATCGACCCCGCCCGGCTCATCCCGTGGGACAACTGGGAGACGCCGATCGGCGGCCCCCGGCGCTTCGACGTGCGGTTCCTGCTGCTGCCCGTCCGCGACGACGCCGAGGCCGCCGCGTTCGCCCATTCCACGACGGAGGCGGTGGCCTCCCACTGGGAACCGGTGCACCGCGTGCTCGTCGGCGCCGAAGACGGCTCGCTGCGGCTCGTCAGCCCGACCCGGGTGCTCACCCAGGAACTCGCCGACCTCGGATCCGTCTCCGCCGCAGCGGCCCTGCGACCGCCGATCGTGCGGGTCCGGCACGACACGTGCCCCACGCCCGCGCTGCGGGGCCGGCTCCCGAACCGGCGCCCGGCGGCCACGATGACCCCCGCAGATCCCGCCACCACCAGCGGAGGCAGCTGATGCACGACGCCTACGACCTGGACCCCGACGAGACCGCGATCGTCGAGGTCGTGCGCGACTTCGTCGACCGCGACGTCAAACCCGTCGCCCGCGAGCTGGAGCACGCGAACACCTACCCCGAGGCGCTCATCGAGGAGATGAAACGCCTGGGCGTCTTCGGCCTGGCGATCGGCGAACCGTGGGGTGAGGCCGCCGTCTCCACGCCGTGCTACGCGGCGATCACCGAGGAACTCGCCCGCGGGTGGATGAGCCTGGCGGGCGCGATGGGTGGCCACACCGTCGTCGCCAAGCTCATCCTCACCTTCGGCACCCCCGCGCAGAAGGACCGCTACCTGCCGCGGATGGCCACCGGCGATCTGCGGGCGACCATGGCCCTCACCGAACCCGGCGGGGGATCCGACCTGCAGGCCCTGCGCACCACGGCCCGCCGGGTCGGCGGCGAGAGCGCCGACGGCGGCCACTACGTCGTCAACGGCACCAAGACGTGGATCACGAACGCCCGCCGCGCCGGGCTCGTCGCGCTGCTGTGCCGCACCGACCCGGCGTCGCAGCCGCCGCACCGCGGCATCAGCATCCTGCTCGTCGAGAAGGGCCCCGGCTTCGAGATCTCCCGGGATCTGCCCAAGCTCGGCTACAAGGGCGTCGAGAGCTGCGAACTGTCGTTCACCGACTTCGTCACGCCCGCCGACAGCCTCCTCGGCGACGAAGAGGGGCGCGGATTCGCCCAGATGATGCGCGGACTGGAGATCGGCCGGATCCAAGTGGCCGCCCGGGCCCTGGGCGTCGGGGCCGCCGCCCTGGAGGACTCCGTGCGCTACGCCCAAGAACGCGAGGCGTTCGGCCGACCGATCTGGCAACACCAGTCGGTCGGCAATCACCTCGCCGACATGGTCACCTCGCTGACCGCCGCCCGCCAGCTCGTGCAGCACGCCGCCCGCCGCTACGACGCCGGCCGCGCCGACATGGAGGCGGGGATGGCCAAGCTGTTCGCCTCCGAGACCGCGATGACGATCGCCCTGAACGCCGTGCGCATCCACGGGGGCTACGGCTACTCCACGGAATTCGACGTCGAACGCTATTTCCGTGACGCCCCGCTGATGATCGTCGGCGAGGGCACCAACGAGATCCAGAAGGGCGTCATCGCGCGCCAACTCATCCGCCGCAACCCGCTGCGCCGTTGAGCGCCAACGAAGCCCACCACCGAACGAGGACACCGAACGAGGACATCGTGAGTGACGAGAGAGTGCGCACCGAACTGCTCGCCCCCGGCCAGGCGCAGGCCCTGGCCGGCCTGCTCGACGTGCCCACCCCCGACCCCGAGGCGGGCCTGCCGCTGACCTGGCACTGGATCTACCTGCTCGAGCACTCCGCGAGCGCCGACCTCGGGCCCGACGGCCACCCGCTCGTCGGCATCCCCGCGCCCCCGGAGCCGGGCCGGCGCCGCATGTGGGCCGGCGGCTCGATCCGGTCGCTCGCGCCGCTGCGACCCGGGCGCGAGGCCACCCGCACGACCCGGGTGCATTCGCTGCGGGACAAGCACGGCCGCACCGGACGGCTGACGTTTCTCGGCATCGAGCACACCATCGAGCAGGACGGCCGCGTCGCCGTGCAGGAGCGCCACGACATCGTCTACCGCGACGCCGCCGCGACCCCGGCTACCCCCGCGACCCCGGCGAGCCCGGCCGCCCCCGCGGCGGAAGAGCCCCCGGCGCAGCCGCCCGAGGACGTGCCGCCCGGCCCAGACGAACGCGAGCTGCGCATCACCCCGCCGCTGCTGTTCCGCTACTCGGCGCTGACGTACAACGCGCACCGCATCCACTACGACCGCGACTACGCCCGCGACGTCGAGGGCTACCCGGGGCTCGTCACCCACGG
>JBDIAM010000427.1:0-3102 GCA_039812445.1 Piscicoccus intestinalis
AGGCGGGACTTGAAGCGGCGCTCCTGCTCGTCGTCGCTGACCGAGAACCAGTACTTGCGCAGGATGATCCCGTCTTCGATGAGCATCCGCTCGAAGATCGGGCACTGCCGCAGGAACCGGCGGTGCTCCTGCGTCGTGCAGTAGCCCATGACGCGCTCGACGCCGGCCCGGTTGTACCAGGAGCGGTCGAAGAGGCGGATCTCACCGGCGGCCGGCAGGTGCTCGACGTAGCGCTGGAAGTACCACTGGGTGGTCTGCCGCTCGGTCGGAGCCGGCAGCGCGACGATGCGCGCGATGCGGGGGTTGAGGAACTCCGTGGCCCGCTTGATCGCCCCGCCCTTGCCGGCTGCGTCGCGGCCCTCGAAGATGATGACGACGCGCTTGCCCTCCGTCTTGACCCACTCCTGCAGCTCGACCAGTTCCTGCTGCAGACGCAGCAGTTCGGTCTCGTAGAGCTTCTTGTCCATGCGCTTGGGCTTGTCGGCCATCAGAACCTCTTCGCGTCGACGACGATATGGCGAAACCTTATGGTCGCATCGCGGCGCCGTCATCCGCGGGCCGAAGGTCCAGTCTTCAGTCGCGGGCCTCGCCGGCGCGGGCGCGCAGCAGCCGCCGCAGGGAGGCGAGCCGGGCGGCTCCCGCCGGGCCCGCACCGCCGGAGGCCACGAAATCGTCGAGCGCGCACTCCGGCTCGTCGTGGCTGCAGCCGCGCGGGCAGCCCTGCGTGCCCGGTTCGAGGTCGGCGAAGTGGGTGATGATCGTGCCGGGATCGACATGCGCGAGACCGAACGAGCGCACCCCGGGGGTGTCGACGATCCAACCGTCGTCGTCGGGCAGCCGCAGCGCGATCGCCGAGGTGGAGGTGTGCCGCCCGCGACCGGTGACGTCGTTGACGTGGCCGGTGGCCCGGTCGGCACCGGGCACCAGTGCGTTGACCAGCGTCGACTTGCCGACCCCGGAGTGCCCGACGAAGACCGTGACGAGTCCGCGCAGGTGCTCCTCGAGATCGCGCAGCCCCGCCAGACCCGGCGTGTCGCCCGCACCCTCGTCGACGTCGGTGCGGCCGGTGACGACGACCCGGATGTCGGGCAGGTCGGCGTAGGCGGTCAGGAACTCCTGCGGGTCGCCGAGATCGGACTTCGTCAGCACCAACAGCGGCACGAGCCCGGCGTCGTACGCCGCGACGAGGCAGCGGTCGATCATCCCGACCCGCGGCTCGGGGTCGGCGAGGGCCGTGACGATCGCCAGCTGGTCGGCGTTGGCGACGATGACCCGCTCGACGGGGTCGACGTCGTCGGCGGTGCGCCGCAGCACCGAGCGGCGCGGTTCGATCCGCACGATGCGGGCCAGGGCGTCGGGGCCGCCGGAGACGTCGCCGACGACGGCGACCGCGTCACCGACGACGACACCCTTGCGGCCCAGCTCGCGGGCTTTCATCGCGGTGACCGGGCGGCCCTGCACGAGCAGCGTGTAGCGGCCGCGGTCGACCGCGACGACCCGGCCGGGCGTCGCGTCGGCGTGCGCCGGCCGGGTCTTCGTGCGCGGACGGCTGCCCCGCCGGTTGGGGCGGATCCGCACGTCCGACTCGTCGTAGTCGCGGGCGCGACGGCTCACGTGGTGCCGACCGCCGTCGAGCCGGTGCGCGCGCCGGCCACCGACCCGGCTCCGGCGAGCATCGCCGACCACAGGGCGGTGAAGTCGGGCAGCGTCTTGGCGGTGGTGGCGACGTCGTCGACGAGCACGCCGGGCACCGCGAGACCCAGCACCGCGGCGGCCATCGCCATGCGGTGGTCGGCGTACGTCGCGAGCCGGCCCGCGCGCAGCGGCCGCGGGCGGATGTGCAGGCCGTCGTCGTGCACGTCGACGTGGCCGCCGAGGCGCTCGATCTCGGTGGCCAGCGCCGCGAGCCGGTCGGTCTCGTGCCCGCGCAGGTGCGCGATCCCGCGCAGCCAGCTGGGGGAGTCGGCCAGGGCCGCGAGCGCGGCGACGACGGGCGTGAGCTCGCCGGCGTCGTGCAGGTCGATGTCGATGCCGGTGATCGCCTCCGGTCCGCGCACGGTGAGTCCGTCGCGGCCGAGGGAGACGTCGCCGCCCATCGCGTCGAGGATGTCGCGCAGCGCGTCGCCGGCCTGCGTCGTGTACTGCGGCCAGTCGGGCACGTGCACCCGCCCGCCGGTGACCATCGCCGCGGCCAGGAAGGGCGCGGCGTTCGACAGGTCGGGCTCCACCTGCACGTCGAGGGCGTGGATCGGCGACGGGGCCACCCGCCACCGGTTCGGCTCGTCGTCCTCGACGTCGACACCCGCGTCGCGCAGCACCTCGACGGTCATCGCGATGTGCGGTTCGCTCGGCACCGGTTTGCCGTCGTGCACGACCTCGACGCCCTCGTCGAACCGGGCCCCGGCCAGCAGCAGCGCGGAGATGAACTGGGAGCTCTCCGAGGCGTCGAGGCTGATCACCCCGCCGCGCACGGAGCCGGTGCCGAGCACCGTGAACGGCAGGGCACCGCGGCCGTCGTCACGCACGTCGACCCCGAGGGTGCGCAGCGCCTCGATGCCGGTGCGCATGGGCCGGGTGCGGGCGCCCTCGTCGCCGTCGAAGGAGACGGGCCCGTCGGCGAGCGCGGCGACCGGCGGCAGGAAGCGCATGACGGTGCCGGCGAGCCCGCAGTCGAGGCGCCCGCCGCCGCGGATCGGGCCGGGCTCGACGAGCCAGTCGTCCTCGCCGTCGTCGCCGGGGATGTCGTCGATGACCGTGCCCAGCGAACGCAGCGCCTGCGCCATGAGCAGGGTGTCGCGGGAGCGCAGCGGGCGCCGGATCCGGGAGGTCTCGCCCGCCAGGGCCGCGAGCACGAGAAACCGGTTGGTCAGCGACTTGCTGCCCGGCAACCGCACGGTGGCGTCGACGGGACCGGTGGCGTGCGGAGCCGGCCACGGGTCGGCCGGAGCCGGTGCGCTCGCGGAGGGGGTGCCCGGATGGTCGGAGCGGTCGGAGTCGGCGGCGCGCTCGTTCATGCGAGCCCCCCGCGTCTGCCGAAGTGGTGCGGGTACATCGGGGTCAAGCTCTCCTCGTCGGTGGGCGTGGGCGCTCGGAAGACGCCCG
>JBDIAM010000428.1:0-3095 GCA_039812445.1 Piscicoccus intestinalis
ATGCCCGACTGCTTGTAGCCGCCGAACGCGGCGTGCGCGGGGTAGTGGTGGTAGCAGTTGGTCCACACCCGGCCGGCCTGGATGCCCCGGCCCATGCGGTAGGCGGTGTGGGTCGATCGGGTCCACACCCCGGCTCCGAGGCCGTAGAGGGTGTCGTTGGCGATCTTCAGGGCGTCGGCTTCGTCGTCGAAGCTGGTCAGCGACACGACGGGCCCGAAGATCTCCTCCTGGAAGATGCGCATCGAGTTGTGGCCCTCGAAGACGGTCGGCTGGATGTAGTAGCCGCCGGACAGGTCGCCGGACAGCTGCGCCTTCTCGCCGCCGGTGAGCACCTTGGCGCCCTCCTGCTTGCCGATGTCGATGTAGGACAGGATCTTTTCGAACTGGTCGTTGCTGGCCTGGGCGCCCATCATCGTGTCGGTGTCCAGCGGGTCGCCCTGCACGACGGCCTCGACGCGGGAGATCGCCGCGGGCACGAAGTCGGCGTACATCGAGTTCTGCACGACCGCGCGCGACGGGCAGGTGCACACCTCGCCCTGGTTGAGCGCGAACATCGCGAAGCCCTCGAGGGCCTTGTCGTAGAACGCGTCGTGGGCGTCGGCGACGTCGCCGAAGAAGACGTTCGGGCTCTTGCCGCCGAGCTCCAGGGTGACCGGGATGATGTTCTCGGCCGCGTACTGCATGATGAGCCGGCCCGTGGTGGTCTCGCCGGTGAACGCGATCTTCGCGATGCGCGGGTTCGACGCCAGCGGCTTGCCGGCCTCGACGCCGAAGCCGTTGACGATGTTGACCACGCCGGGCGGCAGCAGGTCGCCGATGATCTCGATGAGCTTGAGGATCGACCACGGAGTCTGCTCGGCCGGCTTGAGGACCACCGCGTTGCCGGCCGCGAGAGCCGGGGCAAGCTTCCACACGCCCATGAGGATCGGGAAGTTCCACGGGATGATCTGGCCGACGACACCCAGCGGCTCGTGAAAGTGGTAGGCCACGGTCTGCTCGTCGATCTGGGAGATGCCACCCTCCTGGGCCCGCAGGCACCCGGCGAAGTAGCGGAAGTGGTCGATGGCCAGCGGAATGTCGGCGTTCAGGCATTCGCGGATCGCCTTGCCGTTGTCCCACGTCTCGCAGACGGCGATGTCCTCCAGGTGCGCCTCCATGCGGTCGGCGATCTTCAGCAGGATGTTCGCGCGCTCGGTCGGGGAGGTCTGGCCCCAGGCGGGGGCGGCCTCGTGGGCGGCGTCGAGGGCCTTCTCGATGTCCTCGGCGGTGCCGCGGGCGATCTGGGTGAACGCCTGGCCGATGATCGGGGTGATGTTCTCGAAGTACTGGCCCTTGACGGGCTCGGCCCATTCGCCGCCGATGTAGTGGCCGTAGCGCTCCTTGACCTCGATGCCGGAGTCGGACGATCCGGGTCGGGCGTAGACGGTCATGGCACTCTCCTCGTCGCTGAGTCGATGCCGCCGGGCGATCCGGCGATGCGATGACGCTAGGGAGAGCAAGGTTGCACCGACGTTGCATGGCGGCCAGTCGGCTTCACGCTGTGCGGTCAGGCCCGTTCGACGCTTCGCGGTCAGGCCAGTTCGGTGTCGAGCCACTCGAGGTGGCGCACGATGCGGTCGCGGCGCGGGGAGCGCGGGGGCAGCCGGCGCAGGGTGGCCATCCACGCCTCGGCGTCGGTGTCGGCCTCCGGCAGCTGCAGGAAGTGCAGCAGCGCGTCGGTCGACCCCGAGCCGAGCACCGCGTCGCGCACCGCCCCGGACACCTCCGCGCGCAACCGCCGGATGCCCGGGGCGTCTGACAGCGGCAACACCTCACCCGGATACGCCTCCAGCGCTGCACGGTGCCAGCCCCGCGCGGTGTGCTCGAGCACGGCATCGGCGTCCAGCGCCAACGGGCCCGGGAGCCGGTACGGCCGCGACTGCGGCACCAGCCCCGGCGCCACCGTCTCGAGCCGGCGGCGCAGCCGCACCATCTCGGCCCGCAGCGTGGTGACGCTCGCCTCCGGGTTGACCAGGGCGGACAGCTCGTCCAGGCGCAGCCCGTCGGGTCGTCGGGCGAGCACCGCGAGGATCTCGGTGTGGCGCAGCGACAGCATGGTGGCGGTGCCGCCGGCCACGAGCAGCCCCGAGTCGCGGCCGAGCACCCGAAGCTGCGGCCGGGAGGCGGTCGCGCTCCCCGGGCTCGCGGCGGCCCCGGCGATCGCCGACAGCGAGCCGGCGGTCGGCAGCGTCCCGCGCAGCCGCTGCACGGCGATCTCGGATTGCGCCGCTGCGACCGCCGCCGACACCAGCGCGAGGGCGTGCGGCGCCACGGCCTGCGCCCCGCCGGTCATGTCGACGACGCCGAGCACGTCGCCGGTGTCGGGGTCGCGGATCGGCACCGCCGTGCAGTGCCAGCCGCGCACCTGGGGGCTGAAGTGCTCCGAACCGGCAACCTGCACGCCGCGGCGCAGCACGAGCGAGGTGCCGGGGGCCGCGGTGCCGACGACCGATTCGGACCAGTCGGCGCCCGGTGCGAACGCGATCCGCTCCGCGCGGCGGCGAGCGCCCGACTCCCCCTCGACCCACAGCAGGCGACCGCGGGCGTCGCCGACGGCGACGATGATGCCGCTGTCGGTGCACGGTTCGACGAGCAGCCGGCGCACCACCGGCATCACCCCGGCCAGCGGGTGCGCGTCGCGGTAGGCCGACAGGTCGGTGGCGTCGAGCACGAATTCCGCCGCCGCGGCGTCGGGCTCGCGCAACCGGGCCAGCGAACGATGCCACGAGTCGCGCACGACATCGCCGGCGCGGGCCACCTCGATCAGGTGGTCGCCGGGGTCGTCGCGACCGGGGACGTCCATGTCGAGCCTTCGCTGCCGGGGGCCGGCGCCGCCGCCTGTCGCCGCCTGCCGGCGCCGGCAGGGTGCGGTTCGAGCGGCGGGCCTACCCCGATCGTGTCGTCACACGTAGTCTCGTGGGGCATCGCGCCGTGTCAACCATTGACCGCGAACGTCGCCCGAGGAGGACAGCCGATGCCCGAGGACACGACCCACCGCAGCGCCGCGCAGTCGCTGGCCGCGGTGACCCCCGCCATCGAGGTCGACGCCCCGGCCG
>JBDIAM010000429.1:0-3091 GCA_039812445.1 Piscicoccus intestinalis
GGCCGGCGTGCCGCGGCAGCGTGAGCCGGAACCGGCACCCGCCGCCCGGCGTGCCCCAGGCCTGCAACCAGCCGTTGTGCAGCCGCGCGTCCTCCAGGGCGATCGCCAGGCCCAGGCCGGTGCCGCCGGTCGTGCGGTTGCGCGCCGGGTCGGCCCGCCAGAACCGGTTGAACACCAGCGCGGCCTGCCCGGGCTCCAACCCGACTCCGAAGTCACGCACGGCCACGCCGACCGCCTCGGAGTTGGCGCCGAGCTCGATGTGCACGGGCTTGCCCTCGGCGTGTTCGATGGCGTTGACGAGCAGGTTGCGCAGGATGCGCTCGACCCGGCGGGGGTCCATGTCGCACGGGTAGGGCCGGTCGCCGCCCAGCACATGCACCGACACCCCGCGCCGATCCGCCAGCGGCGCGGCGGCCTCGACCACCCGGTCGACGACGGCGCGCACGTCGACCTCCTCGGTGTCGAGCACGGCGCCGCCCGCGTCGAACCGGCTGATCTCCAGCAGCTCCGACAGCAGCTCGTCGAACCGGTCGACCTCGGCGAGGAGCAACTCGGTGGACCGCGCGACCGGGGCCTGGAAGTCGCCACGCGAGTCGTGGATCACCTCGGCGGCCATGCGGATCGTCGTCAGCGGGGTGCGCAGCTCGTGGGAGACGTCGGAGACGAACCGCTGCTGCACGCGGGAGAGGTCTTCGAGCTGGCGGATCTGCGTCTGCAGGCTGTCGGCCATGTCGTTGAACGAGCGCGCCAGCGTGGCGAGATCGTCTTCGCCCTTGGCGCGCATGCGCTCGTTGAGCCGCCCCGACGAGAGCCGGCCCGCGACCTCCGCCGCCTCACGCACCGGGTCGACGACGAGCCGGGTGACGATGTAGGCGAGCAGACCGATGAGCACGACGAGCGCGAGCGCACCGATGACGAACGTGCGCAGCATCATGTTCATGATCGCCTGCTCGCGGTCGAGCGGGAACACGAAGTAGAGCTCCTCGCGGCCGGCCTGCGGCACGAGGATCTGCGAGCCGACGAGCACCGCCGGCACGTGCCCGTCTCCGCGCGGGATCGGCACGAGCTGGATGTGCTGGTGGCTGGGGTCGGCGGCGATGGCCTGCCGCAGCTCGGTCGGCACGACGGAGGCGTCGACGTCCGTCCACATCGTCGGCACCCGTTCCGGGCCGCGGGTGTTGTCGATGGCCCGGGTGAGGATGAGTTCGCGGGTCTGGTCGGGGGTCTGGCTCTCCTGCTGGCGGATGAGGTCGAACGTGAACTGCCGGATGCTCTCCGCGTCGAGGTTGTCGGTGGCGTCGAGGCGCGCCTGCATCTCACTGGCGCGGTAGGCGGCGTCCTCGCGGGCCGTCTGGATCCGGCCCTCGACGAGCCCGTCGGAGATCCGCTGGTAGAGGAACGCCTGCAGCAGCACCATGACGACGAGCCCCAGCAGGACGGTCGTCGAGACGACCCGGAACTGCAGGCTGACCCGCCACAGCCGCGCGATGCGGCGCGCGGCGAGCAACGTCCAGATCCGCAGTCGACGCAGCCCCCGGCGCACGATGGAGCCGGTGGTGGCCAGGCGGCGGCGGGCGGTCGGCCCCAGCAGGCCCCGGTGCGGCGTCGACCGCTTCGTCCGCGGCCGGCCCTGCGATCGCGCGGAGCCGGTGCGCGCCCGAGTCGCGCGCGGCTCCCCTCCTCGGGGTGCCCGGAACGGGATGCGGGCAGGCATCGGGCCGGCCTGAGGCGGAGCCCGGCCTAGGCCGGACCGGCCTTGTACCCGACTCCGCGCACGGTGACGACGATCTCGGGGTGCTCGGGGTCGCGCTCGATCTTGCTGCGCAGCCGCTGGACGTGCACGTTGACGAGGCGGGTGTCACCGGCGTGGCGGTAGCCCCAGACCTGCTCGAGCAGCACCTCCCGGCTGAACACCTGCCACGGCTTGCGGGCGAGCGCCACGAGCAGGTCGAACTCGAGCGGGGTGAGGCCGACGATCTTGCCGTCGCGCTTGACGGAGTGCCCGGCGACGTCGATGACGAGGTCGCCGATCGTCAGCCGCTCCGGCTCCGGCTCCTCACCGCGGCGCAGGCGGGCCCGCACCCGGGCGATGAGTTCCTGCGGTTTGAACGGCTTGACGACGTAGTCGTCGGCGCCGGACTCCAGGCCCACGACGACGTCGACCGTGTCGGTGCGGGCCGACAGCATGACGATCGGCACGCCGGACTCGGCACGCAGCCGGCGGCACACCTCGATGCCGTCCATGCCCGGCAACATGACGTCGAGCAGCACGAGGTCGGGCCGGTGCTGGTGGAAGGCCTCCAGCGCCGACGCGCCGTCGGAGCAGTGCACGACGTCTAGCCCCTCGTTGCGCAGCACGATGCCGAGCATCTCCGCGAGCGCGAGGTCGTCGTCCACGACGAGCACGCGAGCCTTCATACGCAATCCTTCCGGTTCCCCTCGCCCCTTCGATACCCGATCGTAACCATCGCAGTCGTCGCATCGTCGCCAGCCCGCCCCCGCGCGGCGGATTACCGCCACAACGGCCGAAGGCTGCCCCCTGGGCCGAGGGCTGCGGTTCTAACCGCAGCCCCGGACCGAAAGGGCAGCCTTCGGCGTGTGTGTGGTCGGGTCAGTAGCGGTAGTGCTCCGGCTTGTAGGGGCCGGCGACGTCGACGCCGAGGTACTCGGCCTGCGGCTTGGTCAGCTCGGTGAGCTCGACACCGAGGGCGGCCAGGTGCGCGCGGGCGACCTTCTCGTCGAGGTGCTTGGGCAGCACGTAGACGTCCTTGGTGTAGTCGTCGTTCTTCGTGAACAGCTCGATCTGCGCGATCGTCTGGTTCGCGAAGCTGTTGCTCATGACGAAGCTCGGGTGGCCGGTGGCGTTACCGAGGTTCAGGAGCCGACCCTCGGACAGCACGATGATCGAGTTGCCGTTCTCGAACGTCCACTCGTGCACCTGCGGCTTGATCTCGGTCTTGGTGATGCCCGGAAGCTTCGCGAGACCGGCCATGTCGATCTCGTTGTCGAAGTGACCGATGTTGCCGACGATCGCCTTGTTCTTCATCGCGGCCATGTGGTCGGCGCGGATGACGTCGAAGCAGCCGGTGGT
>JBDIAM010000430.1:0-3087 GCA_039812445.1 Piscicoccus intestinalis
TTGGGGAACATCCGGGTGACGAGCTGCACGAACTGGTCGAGGAACTCGTCGTAGCGCTCGCCGCGCACGCGGGCGTGCCGCTCCCCCAGATAGTTGTCGTTGTTGAGCAGGCGCAGGTTGTCGGTGCCCACGTCGAGGACGATCGGGATGCAGCGCCGCGGGTGGATGCCGGCGGCGGCGGTGTACACGGCCAGCTTTCCGGTGGTGATCGCCACGCCGCCGACGCCCTGGTCGCCGATGCCGAGAATGCCCTCGGAGTCGGTGACGACGACGAGATCGACCTCGTCGGAGCCGAGCCCGTAGTTGCGCAGCGACTCCTCCATCTCCTCCGGCCGGTCGATCGAGAGGTAGACCCCACGCGGGCGGGAGTACCAGTCGCTGTACTGCTCGATGGCCAGGCCGATGGTCGGCGTGTAGACGATCGGCAGCATCTCCTCGATGTGCTCGGCGAGCACCTTGTAGAACAGCACCTCGTTGCGGTCGCGCATGTTCGTGAGGAAGACGTTCTTGCCCAGGTCGTCGCGCTGCGCCTGGTACTGCGCGTAGACGCGCCGGACCTGGCTCTCCAGGGTGTTCGAGCCGGGCGGCAGCAGACCCGTCAGGCCGAGCGTGCGCCGCTCGTCGTGAGTGAACGCCGTACCGCGGTTGAGCATCGGCCGGCTCATGAGCTGGTAGCCGCGGACCTTGATCGGCAGCTCGTCGCCGTTGTCGAGCCGCAGGCGCGGATTCTTCGCGTCGGTCATACCCGAACTCTAGGGGGACCTCGGGCGCCCGGACCGTCCTGGGATGCGGCGATTACCGGGTTTTCCACGGGAGCGGCCGTCGGCGCCGCGGCCCGGCTCGGACCGCGGCGCGGGCGCCCCGCTACTGGTTGAGCCGGGCGATCGCCGTCATCGAGCGCATGTCGCCGGTGACGAGCATCGTCGTCACGAGCGACTCGCGCCACGGCTCGAAGCGCTCGGCGATCCGGCCCGAGGGTCCGATGAGCGCGATCGCGTCGACCATGTCGGTGGTCACCGCGGCGATCGCCTCCTGGCGGCGGCCGTCGAGGTAGGCGTCCTGGATGGCGGCGCACTCGGCCTCGAACCCGAGGCGGGCCATCGCCTCGGTGTGGAAGTTCGCCCCCTTGGCGCCCATGCCCCCGACGTACAGCGCGATCATCGGGCGCAGCTTGTCGGCGGCGGCCTCGACGTCGTCGTCGAGCACGACCTGCACGGGGCAGGCGACCTCGAAGTCGTCGACGCTGCGCGGGTCGTCGTCGGCGCGCCGGGCGAAGCCTTCCGCCAGCCGCTCCCGGGAGGCGGCATCGTCCTGCGGCGCGTAGAACAGCGGGATCCAGCCGTCGGCGATCTCGGCGGCGAGCGCGACGTTCTTCGGGCCCTCGGCGGCCAGCAGGATCGGCAGGTCGGCGCGCCGCGGGTGCACGGTGGAGTGCAGCGGCTTGCCCAGCCCGGCTCCCTGCCCTTCGGGCAGCGGGATCTGGTAGTGCCGGCCCTCGAACTGCACATCCTCGCGCGCCAAGGCCTGGCGCAGGATCGCGACGTACTCGCGGGTGCGTTCCAGCGGGCGCGGGTACGGCCGGCCGTACCAGCCCTCGACGACCTGCGGACCGGAGGCGCCGATGCCGAGCACGAAGTTTCCGCCGGACAGGTGGTCCATCGTGATCGCGGCCATCGCGGTGGCGGTCGGGGTGCGCGCCGACATCTGCATGACGGCGGTGCCCAGGCGGGCCCCCGGGTTGCGGGCGCCCTGCCAGGCCAGCGGGGTCAGCGCGTCCGAACCGTAGGCCTCCGAGGTCCAGATCGATTCGTACCCGTGCTCGATCGCGCCGGCGACCATCTCGTTCAGCCCGCGCGGCGGCTGCCCGCCCCAATAGCCAAGGGACACACCCAGTTTCATGTTCGCTCTCCTGTTCTCGTGGTGCTGCGCATCGTTCGTCGCGGGTCAGGCTCCGCCGGTCGTCAGTCTGTCGGGCGGGAAGCTCGGGCGCTCCTTGGCGACGAACGCCCGCACGCCCTCGCGGAATCCGTCCGAGTCGTAGACCCGGCGCAGCAGCTCGCCCTCCCCCGGATCGCGCGGCGCGGCGGTGAGGTCGGCGAGCTGGCGCTTGGTCAGCTCGATCGTCACCGGCGCCGCCCGCGCCAGCCCGGCGACGAGCTCGTCGGCGAGGGCGGTGAGCTCTTCGGAGGTGTCGACGACCTCGAGCACCGCCCCGACGGAGTGCGCGCGAGCGGCGTCGAGGGTGCGTGAGGTGAGCAGCATCGCCCGGGTCGCCGACTCCCCGAACACATGCAGGCAGCGGGCGAGCACGTCGCGGCTCAACGCGTTGCCCAGGGTGCGCGCGATCGGGTAGCCGAACCGGGCGTCGGCCGTGGCGATCCGCACGTCGCAGCACGTGGCGACCGCGAGTCCGCCGCCGACGCAGATGCCTTCGACGGCGGCGATCGTCACCTGCGGGAGGCGGTACAGGCCGTGCAGCGCGCCCATCACCGTCGACTCGTAGTCGGCCATGATCTGGGCGCCGCTGCGGCCGAGGAAGCCGGAGATGTCGTTGCCGGCCGCGAAGGCCGCGCCCCCGGCTCCGCGCACGACGACGACCCGGATCTGCTCGTCGGTGGCCAGCCGCGCGAACAGCTCGTCCATGCGCGCGTACATCGCCGGGGTGAATGCGTTGTGCCGGCGCGGCCGGTTGAGCAGCACGTCGAGGCGGGCGCCGTCGCGCGTGACGACGAGCTCGTCCGGTTCCGGCGCCGCCGGTTCGTCGGAGGCCGAGTCGGGCTTCGTGTTCTCGGGGTCACCCTGCCGGGGGTCGTCGGCCATGGTGTCCACCCTGGGCGCCGACGGCGTCGCGCGCCTCGGACTCCGGGCGGCATCACATCACGATTCGGTAACGCGGCGGTCGGCGCTCGCCGGCGGCGCGACCCGACCTGCCGCCCGGCTCACCTTCGGGCCCCGCGGGCCGACGGGAACCCGAGCCGCCACCCACCGGCGGCGCGACCCGTCGAAGGGGGCGGATGTGCGAACCCGCAAGCTGTCGGCTCTGGCCGTCGCGCTGACGTTGGGTCTGGGGGTGGGCGCCGGCGCAGG
>JBDIAM010000431.1:0-3082 GCA_039812445.1 Piscicoccus intestinalis
CCGTCGGCGCCGCCGGGGCCGGACGTGAGCGACGACGCGCGACGGTCGAGCCCGCCGACGCGGCGGCGCTGTGCGCGGCGGCCGCGCACCGCGGGACGACCCCGGCGGCCGCGTGCCAGGCGGCCTGGGCCGTGGTGCTCGCCGCCGCCACCGGCTCCGACGACGTCACGTACCTGCTCGCGTCGGCGGGGCGCCCCGAACACCTGCCCGGCATCGAGACCGCCGTCGGCATGTACGTGACGACCCGCCCGGTGCGCCTCGACGCCTCCCGCCCGGTCGACCTCCCGGCGCGCGTCACCGCGGCCACCGCGCGCACCGAGACCGCCGCCCACCTCGGGCTGGCCCGCGTGCCCGGGGCCGTCGCGCTGGCCGACACCCTGCTGGTCGTCGAGAACTACCCCCGGCCCGAGACCCACGAGGCCGCCGCCTCGGTGGCCGTCGGCCTCGTGCGCGGCCACGACGCCACGACGTTCCCCGTCACCGCGACGGTCGGGCTCGCCGACGGCGCCATCGGCCTCGAAGTCGAGATCGACCCGGCCCAGACCGACGCCGACCCCGAGCTGCTCGCCCGCGCCTGGGCCCTCGCCGTGCGACGCGTGCTCGAGCAACCGCACGCTGCTGGGCGCGACGCGCCCGAACCCGACGCGGCTGCCGGCGGCGACCCGTTGGCGACGCTGCGAGCCCGGGCGAGCCGCCCCGCCTCCGGGCTGACGCCCGTGGCGCTGCCGGCGGCCGCGCCCCACCAGGCATCCGAACCGTCCGGATCGGACCGCCAGCGACACGCTGAGAGAACAGACCTCGTCGCCCGGGTCATGGCCGACGTGCTCGGCGTCGACGCGGTGCCGCCCGGCGTCTCGTTCTTCGAGGCGGGCGCCGACAGCATCCTCGCGGTGCGTCTCGTCGGCGCCCTGCGAGGCCACGGCCTGCGCGTCGGCGTTCGCGACGTCTTCGCCGCGCCACTGCCCGACGACCTCGCGGCCCTCGCCGCGCAGCACGTCGATGCCGCGGCGGGCGCCGAGGGGGCCGCTCCGGCGCCGGCGAACGAGGCCGGAGCCGGTGGCGCGGCTCTTCCCGCGACCCCGGCCATCGCCTGGTACCAGGAGTTGCTGCGCCGCGGCGGCTCCGGGCGCGGATTCCAGCAGCTGCGGCACGTGCTGCTGCCGGCCGACACCCCGGTCACCGCCGTCGGCGCCGCGGTGCAACGACTCGTCGAGCGGCACGACGCGCTGCGCCTCGCGGTGGGCCTCGACGAGGTTCGCGTCGTCACCGCGCCGCCCCAGCGGTTGGCCGTCGTCGGCCCGGGCGACCTGCGCGAACAGCTGCGCCGGCTCGCCGACGAGATCGACCCCACCACAGGGGATCTCGTGCGCTGGGCCGTCGTGCCCCAGGCCGAGTGCGTGCGGGTCGTCGCGCTGGCCCACCACCTGGCCGTCGACGCCGTCTCCTGGGGCATCCTCAGCGACGAGCTGACGGCCCTCGCAGCGGGGGCCACGCTGCCTCCGGCCCCCTCGTTCGCGGGCTGGGCCCACGCCCAACGGGCCGCCGTCGACCGGAAGGAGAACGTCGACAGCGCGGCCGACCGGTGGCTGCGCACCTTGGCGCCCGCCGCGCCCCTGCGGCCTGCCGCCCGACCCCCCGGGACCGAGAAGGCGGGCAGCGGTCCGGCCGCGCCGGTCGACATCGGCACCCGCCCCGACAGCCGCCCCGACTGCCGCCCCGACAGCCGGGCCGAGGACTGGTTCGACTACGGGTCCGTCGGCGCCGCAACGGAACTCGAGGTGCGCGTGGACCGGCACGTGACCGCCCGGCTCCTGGCCGCCGGCCGGCGCGGCTGGAGCGTCGAGGCCCTTCTCGCGGCGGCGCTCACCGGTGGCCGCACCGACGACCTCGTCGTCGAATTCGAGGGGCACGGGCGCCCCACCGACCTGCCCGCCGACGACCCCCGCGCCACGGGGCCCGGGGCCGACGCGGTCGGCTGGTTCACCGCCACCTGGCCGGTGCGGCTGCCCGGCGACCCGGAGCCGGGAGGGGATCGGCTGCGGCACCTGACCCGCACGGCCCGCGCCGTGGCGGCCGGACGCGTCGACGGGCCGGACTACGGCCTGCTGCGGCACACCCATCCGACGCTGGCCCCGGCCCTGTCCGACGCCGAACGACGCTGCCCCCCACAGGTCCTGCTCAACTACCTCGGATCATCGGTCACAGCCGGCGCCGGCGCCGACGACCCGGCGGCGTTGGAAGGCGAATTGCGGCTGCACGCAGACCTGCCGGTCTCCCACCCGGTGGAGATCAACGCCTATCTCGTGCCCGGCAGCCCGGGGGCGGGCGACGGTGCGGCAGCCGAGCTCGTCGCGCGCTGGCAGGTGGCGGCCCCGCTGCGCGCTGAGGCGGCGCACCTCGCCGCGGCCTGGACCGAGCAGCTGCGGCACCTCACGAGCCTCGTCGACGCGCCGAGCCCGCGGACCATGCCCCCCGCCCCGACGGCGATCCACGACGCGGTCGGACTCGACGCCGACGACCTGGAGGCGGTGACCGCGGTCGACGGCCCGGCCGTGCGGGCCGTGTGGCCGCCGACACCGGTGCAGCGCGGCATGATCTTCCACGCCGTGACCGCCCCGGGCGAGGACCCCTACACATCGATGCTCGACATCGGGGTGCGCGGCGAGCTGGACCCGGGGGTGCTGCGCCGGGCACTGGAGTCGGTGGTCGCGGACCATCCGCAGCTGCGGCTGCGGGTGCGGTGGACCGAGCGCGGACCGGTGCTCGCCACGGTCGACGACCTCGACGTCGGCTGGCGCGAGCTGACCTGCCCGGACGCCGCCGCGTTCGCCCTCGCCGCGAGCACGGAGGCGGCCCGCGGCTTCGACTTGGAGCGCGGTCCGCTGCTGCGCGCGACCCTGCTCTCCGGCGGCTCCGGCGACATGACAGACACGGGTGTCGGCGGGAACGGTGAGCATCGACTTCTGCTCACCAACCATCACGTGCTGCTCGACGGGTGGTCGATGCCACCGCTCGTCGACGCCGTGCTCGAGCGCTACGCCGCCTTCACCGGCTCCACCGGCTCCACCGGCTCCACCGGCTC
>JBDIAM010000432.1:0-3081 GCA_039812445.1 Piscicoccus intestinalis
GCGCCTGCTGCAGGCTTTCGACGGACGGCCCGCCTCAGCGGGGCGCCATCATCGAGTGCTCTCCAGCGTGGCCCGCATCGCCGGAAACGACACGTCCTGGAAGCCCGCCGATTCGTACAGGTCACGGCCGTCGGCCGTGGCCATCAGTTCGGCGCGGCCCACGCCGGTGCGGCGGGCCCAGGCCAACACGGCGCGGAACGCCGCGCCGCCGTAGCCGCGGCCCCGGTGTTCGGCCGCCGTGCACACGTTGCTGATGAGGATGTCGCGGCCATCGGGTACGGCCGGTGATGGCGCCGCGTCGCGGATCGCGCCCGAGGCGCAGCTGACGACCTGGCCGTCGACCTCGACGACCACGAAGCAGTAGTCGGCATCGTCGAGCCTGGCGGCGAACCATTCACGGGCCGCGTCGCGCCAGGCTCCATCGGTGTCGGCCACGTTCATGGCGGTGAACATCTCGGCCCGCAGCCGCACGAGAGCGTCGACGTCGGCCGCGGCCGCTTTCCGTACAGTCGCCCTGCTCACGCGTCGAGGCTAAATGACATGGGTGTCATTTCGATCTCGGGAGTGCCGCCGCCACCGTTCGGACGTACACCGCGTCGAGGCTTTGTGTCAGCACAATCCTGTGACCTGCGGCGACTTCGGCGGCCGCGCCTCTGGGGCGACCGTGGTGTACGTCCGAACGGTGGCCGGCCCACCGCTTACGTCGTCCGGGGCCGAGAACGAGGCCCCTGCTACCGTCGGCCGGAGTGCCCAGGCACCTGGACGGCGACAACGGGAGTGTGTGCGATGGCGGAGTTGACGGCGTTCCTGCGCGGGGCCCGGATCGCCGACGAGGTGCTGGCGCTGCGGCCCGACTATCGCGCGCTGCTCGTCGTCGCCGACGGCATCGAGTCGGGCGCCAGCGACGAGCGCAGTGAGGCGCTGCTCGTGCAAGCCGAGGCGGCCGCCGCCGACGCCATGGCCGACTCCCCCGTCACCGAACTGCCCCACGTCGCCGCCTGGCGCGAGGCCTACCGCGCGTTCGGCGCCAAACCCCAGCGGACCCGCAACAGCCTCGAGGCCCTGCTGCGCCGCGCCGCCACCGGCCTGCCCCGCGTCAACCGGCTCACCGACATCTACAACGCGATCTGCGTGCGCCACCAGATCCCGCTCGGCGGTGAGGATCTCGCCCGATATGTCGGCCCGCCGCGGCTGCTGCGGGCCACCGGCGACGAGCCGTTCGACACCGCCTCCGGCGGCGAGAGTGTCATCGAGCACCCCGAGCCGGGCGAAGTCGTCTGGGCCGACGACGCCGGCGTCACGTGCCGCCGCTGGAACTGGCGCCAATGCCGCCGCACCCAGCTGACCGACGCCACGACCAGCGCGCTGTTCATCCTCGACGCCCTGGAGCCGGTCGACGACGACGCCCTGCGCGCCGCCGGCGACGAGCTCGCCGAGCACCTGCGCCGGCTCGGCCCGCACGTCGAGGTCGCCCACCGCCTCCTGCCCGGCGGCTGAGCCCGACACCGCGCCGCCGAGCGACCCAGCGGCACCGGCGGCGGCACCCGGGCGACGGCCTAGAGTGGCGGCCATGTCGCAGGCCACTCCCCCGCCCTCGCCCCTGCCGCTCGGAGCCCACGTCGACCAGGAAGACCCGATCGCGCAGGCCGCGCAGCGCGGCGCGGACCTCGTGCAGATCTTCCTCGGCGACCCGCAGTCGTACAAGGGCCCGGTCGTGCGCTTCGAGGGCGGCGCCGACGCGCTCAGGGCCGCCGCGCAGGAGGCCGGCGTCGATCTGTACGTGCACGCGCCGTACCCCATCAACGTCGCGTCGACGAACAACCGCATCCGCATCCCGGGCCGCAAACTCCTCCAGCAGCACCTGACCGCCGCGGCGCAGATCGGCGCCAAGGGCGTCGTCGTCCACGGCGGCCACCTCGGCAAGACCGACGACGCCGCCAAGGGCTTCGACAACTGGCGCAAGTGCATCGACGGCCTCGACATGCCGGTGCCGCTGCTCATCGAGAACACCGCCGGCGGCGACAACGCGATGGCCCGCCGCCTCGAGGCGATCGACCGGCTCTGGGACGCGATCGGCGCGGCCGCCGGCGGCGACACCGTCGGCTTCTGCCTCGACACGTGCCACGCCCACGCCGGCGGCAACGACCTGGGCACGGTCGTCGAGAAGGTCCGGGCGATCACCGGCCGCATCGACCTCGTGCACGCCAACGACTCCCGCGACGCCTTCGACTCCGGCGCAGACCGCCACACCAACCTCGGAGCCGGTCACATCGCCCCCGGCGACCTCGCCGACGTCGTCCGCGCGGCCGGCGCCCCCGTCGTCGTCGAGACCCCGGGCGGTGCGCAGGCGCAGTCCGGCGACCTCGCCTGGTTGCGCGAGCGGCTGTGATCGAGGCCACACTGCTGGTCACCGACGCATGGGCGAAATTCCGCTGAGAGCACGCTGAGCGCACGAACATTTTCGAAACATCCGGAAACTATTGGGTGACAGACGAACCCGAGGATCATCAGTGGTCTCGGGCGGCCACCTGCAGAAGTGCCGTCATCGTTCCGTGAGGATCCCTTATGACCGCACCCCCCACGCAGGCCAACAGCCTGGCCGCCGAACAGGTCGGCTACAAGCAGACCCTCGGCCGCCGGCACGTGCAGATGATCGCCATCGGCGGCGCCATCGGCACCGGACTCTTCCTCGGTTCGGCCTCCCGGCTGCACAGCACCGGCCCCGCCCTGCTCTTCAGCTACGCCTTCGTCGGCGTCATCGCGTACTTCCTCATGCGCGCGCTCGGCGAGCTGGTGCTGTATCGCCCGACCTCCGGCGCCTTCGTCTCCTGGATGCGCGAGTTCTACGGCGAGAAGGGTGCCTACGTCACCGGCTGGATGTACTGGATGAACTGGGCGCTGACGGGCATCGCCGAACTGTCGGCCGTCGGCCTGTACATCCAGTACTGGTGGCCCCAGATGCCGACGTGGGCCACGGTGCTCATCGCCCTGGCCGTCGTGATGATCGTCAACCTGCTGTCCGCGCGGGCCTTCGCCGAGTTCGAGTTCTGGGCCGCCGTCGCCAAGGTCGCCGCCATCATC
>JBDIAM010000433.1:0-3078 GCA_039812445.1 Piscicoccus intestinalis
GCCTCGCCGCCGCCTCACGAGGCGGGCGCGACGAGGACGCGCGCCTGCACAGAACCGTGGGCGGGGGACGAAACCGCTGGTAACTGTTCGGACACGGACTCCTCACCTGCCCGTCCCCGGGTGTTAGACCCGCGCGACCGCGGCGTAGCGTGTGCGCTGCCGCGCGTGCGCGTCACCACGGTGCAACGTCGCCCGTCTCACAGATTCGGAGAGAACATGACCCTCTCGTCAGCGACCGCGGCTTCGGCCACGCCCGCGGTGGTGGCGGCGCAGGACACGATCATCCAAGCGAACGCGATCGACTATCTGCTCGTCGCCATCTACTTCGTCTTCGTGCTCGGCATCGGCTTCATGGCCCGTCGCCAGGTTTCGGACTCCATCGACTTCTTCCTCTCGGGCCGCTCGCTGCCCGCCTGGGTGACCGGTCTGGCGTTCGTCTCGGCGAACCTCGGCGCGGTCGAGATCATGGGCATGTCGGCGACCGGCGCGGAGCTGGGCATCCCGACGGTGCACTACTTCTGGGTCGGCGCGATCCCCGCGATGCTGTTCCTCGGCGTCGTGATGATGCCGTTCTACTACGGCTCGAAGGTGCGCTCGGTGCCGGAGTTCATGCTGCGCCGGTTCGGGCCGGGGGCCCACCTGGTCAACGCGCTGTCGTTCGCGATCGCGCAGCTGCTCATCGCCGGCGTCAACCTCTTCCTGCTCGCCTCGATCGTGCACGCGCTGCTCGGCTGGCCGCAGTGGGTGGCGCTCATCGTCGCGGCGGCCGTCGTGCTCTCCTACATCACCCTCGGCGGCCTGTCGGCGGCGATCTACAACGAGGTGCTGCAGTTCTTCGTCATCGTCGCCGCGCTGGCTCCGCTGACGATCATCGGTCTGCACCGCGTCGGTGGCTGGTCGGGCATGGAGGAGCGGATCACCCAGTTCGCCGCCGCCAACCCCGACGTGCCGGCCGCCGACCTGCAGCTGAATTCGTGGCCCGGGCAGGCCTTGTCGGGCTTCGACAGCCCGTTCTGGTCGATCTTCGGCATCGTCTTCGGCCTCGGCTTCGTGCTCTCGTTCGGGTACTGGACGACGAACTTCGTCGAGGTGCAGCGCGCGATGGCCAGCGAGTCGATCTCCGCGGCCCGCAAGACGCCGATCATCGGCGCCTTCCCGAAGATGTTCGTGCCGTTCATCACGATCGTGCCCGGCATGATCGCCGCGGTTCTCGTCAGCGAGATCATGCAGGTCAAGTCCGGTCAGACGGTCCCGGGCGGCGCCTCCGGAGGCGGCGTGGCCTACAACGACGCGCTGCTGTACCTCATGCGTGACGTGCTTCCCAACGGCCTGCTCGGCCTGGCGATCGCCGGTCTGCTCGCGGCGTTCATGGCCGGTATGGCCGCGAACATCTCCGCCTTCAACACGGTGTTCAGCTACGACCTGTGGCAGGCCTACGTCGTCAAGGACCGCGAGGACGGCTACTACCTCGGCGTCGGCCGGCTCGCGACGATCGCCGCGACGGTCATCGCGATCTTCACCGCGCTCATCGCGGGCAACTTCGGCAACGTCATGGACTACCTGCAGACGCTGTTCGGGTTCTTCAACGCGCCGCTGTTCGCGACGTTCATCCTCGGTATGTTCTGGCGGCGGATGACCCCGACCGCCGGCTGGACCGGCCTGGTCGCGGGCACGCTGTCGGCGATCGCGCTGTGGAGCGCCTCGACGTTCGGCGGCCTGTTCACGCTGCCCGGCCAGGGCCTGGCGTTCGTCGCGGCGTCCACCGCGTTCGTCGTCGACATCGTCGTCAGCGTGGCGGTGACGATGGTGACCAAGCCCAAGCCCGCCTCCCAACTGGTGGGGCTGGTGTACTCGGAGACGCCGAAGGAATCGCTCGTCGACCCGCACGAGGCGACGCTGCCCGTCTTCCAACGCACCGTGCCGCTGGCCATCATCGCCCTGGTGATGGTCGTCATCCTCAACGCGCTCTTCTGATCGGAGGCCCACCATGAGCACCTCACCCGGCAAGCAGGGTCGGCACACGGCCGGCGCCTTCGACATCCGCAACTTCATCGGGCTGCTGCTGGCGATCTACGGCGCGATCCTGACCGTCTACAGCTTCCTGCCCGGCGGCCAGGCCCCGGAGAAGACCGGCGACATCAACGCGAACCTGCTCATCGGCGTGCTGCTGCTCGTCGTCGGTGGCGGCTTCATGTTGTGGGCGCGGCTGCGGCCCGTCATCGTGCCCGAGCACGTCGAACACGATCCCGACCGGCCCGCGGGGCACTGAGTTTCGCGCGCTGCGCCCGGGCACCGACTCCGGTGTCCGGGCGCGGCAGCGTCTAGGCTGGCCGCCGTGAGCGAACGCATTCGGGTAGCAGTGATCGGGGCGGCCGGGCGCATGGGATCGACGGTCTGCCAGGCCGTCGAGGGCGCCGAGGACATGGAGCTCGTCGGCCGGTTCGACGCCGGCGACGACCTCGGTGACCTGGGCGGCGCGCAGGTGGTCGTCGAGTTCAGCGTGCCCGACGCCTCACCGGGCAACGTGCTGCACTGCGTGGCGCGGGGCGTGCACGTCGTCGTCGGCACGACGGGCTGGGACGACGAGCGGCTCTCGACCGTGCGGCAGGCGCTGCACGAGCAGCCCGGAGTCGGGGTGCTCATCGCCCCGAACTTCGCGATCGGCGCGATCCTCATGATGAGTTTCGCCCGCCAGGCGGCCCGGTTCTACGAGTCGGTCGAGGTCATCGAGTTGCATCACCCCGCGAAGGTCGACGCGCCCTCGGGCACGGCGGCCCGCACGGCCCGCCTCATCGCCGAGGCCCGCCGGGAGGCCGGCCTGGGGGAGGTGCCCGACGCGACGGCCCACGACCCGGGCGGTGCGCGCGGCGCGGACGTCGACGGCATCCGCGTGCACGCGGTGCGGCAGCGGGGGCTCGTCGCGCATCAGGAGGTGCTGTTCGGCGCCGAGGGCGAGGCCCTGACGATCCGGCACGACTCCTTCGACCGCGTCAGCTTCATGCCCGGCGTGCTCGAAGGCGTCCGCGGCGTCACCAGCCACCCCGGGCTCACCGTCGGCCTGGAGCACTACCTGGACCT
>JBDIAM010000434.1:0-3064 GCA_039812445.1 Piscicoccus intestinalis
GTCATCGTCATCTACTACCGCTTCCTCGTCGGGTTCGGCTGGGGCCGGCTCGGCATCATCGTCGGCTTCTCGCTGCTCGGCATGGCCGGCTCCTACGCCGTCGCCTGGTTCGGCATCCGCGTCAACACGTTCGCCAACGCCCGCACGGCGTTCGCGTCGCTGCGCGGCAAGCCGTTCGACGTGCACCGCATCCCGCTGAAGTCGGGCATGAGCATCGGCATGGTGCTCATCAGCCTCGAGCTGATCATGATGCTCGCGATCCTGCTGTTCCTGCCCGCCGACGTCGCCGGCGCGTGCTTCATCGGCTTCGCCATCGGTGAGTCCCTCGGCGCGAGCGCCCTGCGCATCGCGGGCGGCATCTTCACCAAGATTGCCGACATCGGCGCCGACCTCATGAAGATCGTCTTCAAGATCGACGAGGACGACCCGCGCAACCCCGGCGTCATCGCCGACTGCACCGGCGACAACGCCGGCGACTCCGTGGGCCCGAGCGCCGACGGCTTCGAGACCTACGGCGTCACCGGCGTCGCGCTCGTCACCTTCGTGCTGCTGGCCGTCGAAGACGTCAACCTGCAGGCCACGCTGCTGGTCTGGATCTTCGTCGTGCGCGCCGCGATGATCGTCGCCGCGTGGGCCGCGTACATGGCCAACGCGGTCTGGGTGAAGTCGCGTTACGGCGAGGCCGAGCGGATGAACTTCGAGACCCCGCTGACCACGCTCGTGTGGCTGACGTCGGTGCTGTGCATCGCGCTGACCTACGTGACGACGTGGTTCGTGCTCGGGCACTACGACGGCATGCTGTGGCTCGAGCTCGCCTCGATCATCACGTGCGGCACCCTGGCCGGCGCGCTCATCCCCGAGCTCGTCAAGGTGTTCACCTCCACCGCCTCCGGGCACGTGCGCGAGGTCGTCAAGAGCTCCCGCCAGGGCGGCGCGAGCCTGGACATCCTCTCGGGCCTGGTCGCCGGAAACTTCTCGGCCTTCTGGCTCGGCATGACGATCGTCGGCCTCATGAGCGTCGCGTACTTCATCGCGAGCATCGGGCTGGGCGCCTACATGGTGGCCCCCGCGGTCTTCGCCTTCGGCCTCGTGGCGTTCGGCTTCCTCGGCATGGGCCCGGTGACGATCGCGGTCGACTCCTACGGCCCGGTCACCGACAACGCCCAGAGCGTCTACGAGCTCTCCCGCATCGAGTCGGTGCCCGGCGTGGAGGAGCAGATCCGCCGCGACCACGGCATCGAGCCGCGCTGGGAGAAGGCCAAGCTCATGCTCGAGGAGAACGACGGCGCCGGCAACACGTTCAAGGCCACCGCCAAGCCGGTGCTCATCGGCACCGCCGTCGTCGGCGCCACGACGATGATCTTCTCGATTGTCATCGGCCTCACCGACGGCCTGACCACCGACCTGGGCAACCTGTCGATCATGCACGCGCCGTTCCTGCTCGGGCTCATCACCGGCGGCGCGATCATCTACTGGTTCTCCGGCGCCTCCATCCAGGCCGTGACCACCGGCGCGAACCGGGCCGTCGAGTTCATCAAGGACACGATCAAGCTCGACGCGACCGCCGAACGGGCCAGCGAGTCCGACTCCCGTCGGGTCGTGGAGATCTGCACCCAGTACGCCCAGCAGGGCATGCTGACGATCTTCCTCGCGGTCTTCTTCGCCACCCTGGCGTTCGCGTTCATCGAGCCGTTCTTCTTCATCGGCTACCTCGTCTCGATCGCGATCTTCGGCCTGTACCAGGCGATCTACATGGCCAACGCCGGTGGCGCGTGGGACAACGCGAAGAAGGTCGTCGAGGTCGACCTGCACATGAAGGGCACCTCGCTGCACGACGCCTCGATCGTCGGCGACACCGTCGGCGACCCGTTCAAGGACACCTCGTCGGTGGCGCTCAACCCGATCATCAAGTTCACGACGCTGTTCGGGCTGCTCGCGGTCGAGCTCGCGGTGTCGCTGCGCCACCAGGGCCTGGACACCCTCGTGCTCGTGCTCGCGGCCGTGTTCTTCCTCGTCGCCGTGTTCTTCATCTACCGCTCCTTCTACGGCATGCGGATCCAGGGCGGCGACCCTGACGACGACCTGACCGACCCCGAGGACGAGCCGCCGTTGAACGCCCCGGACAGCCGCCCGGGTCAGGAGTCAGTGCAGGGCGCCGGACACCCGACGCGCTCGGATGAGGGCGACTCCACCGGGGCCGTCCGGATGGGAGGCCAGCGATGAGGATCGCGGTCAAGCGCGACGACACCGTCGTCGACGCCGAAGGTCACGTGGCCGGACACGACGCGGGCGCCACCCTGGTGCGCCGGCTGCTGCGGCTGTTCCCCGACTGCGTGCTCATCGGGCCGGCGGCCCGGCGGTGCGAGGGCTTCGACGTGGCCCCCGCGGAGTTCCTCGACCCGACCGACACCGTCGTCATCAACATGGACGTGCTCGACTCCCCGTACCTGTGGGAGGTCATGGCCACGCCGGACGCCCGGCCGCGGATCATGAACTTCGTGTGGTGGAGCACCTCCACGCTCACCGACGACGTGCAGCGCGCCTCGGTCGCGCTGTCGTGCGCGCTGTTCCCCACGTTCGCGAACTCCGAGCGCACGGCCACCGAGATCCGCGAGGTCGTCGACCGGTGGACGGTCAAGGCGGTGCGCGACAAGGCCCGGCTCGCCTGGGTCAACCTCGGTTTCCGCGTCGAGCACGTGCAGCCGCGCGAGAAGACGGAGACGCCGATCGTGCTGTACCCGGCGATCTACCTGTCGAAGCGCAAGCGGCCCGAGGTGTTCTTCCAGGTGCTCGAGAAGGTGCACCGCGACGTGCCGCTGCGCGTGGAGATGCGGCTGCACGAGTCACACCTGGTCACCGAGCGGGCGATGAACCTGTCGCGGCACAATTGGGTGTGGGTCGGCCCGCTGACCGCCCTGCGCTCGGACTACTGGCACGCCCTGGCCCGCACGACGGCCTTCCTGGCCACCGCCGACGAGGAGTCGTACGGCCTGTCCTACGTCGAGGCCCTCGGAGCCGGTGTCGTCGGCATCATGCCCGACAAGCCGTGGGCCCGGGCGCTCGT
>JBDIAM010000435.1:0-3054 GCA_039812445.1 Piscicoccus intestinalis
CTCCTCGTCGAGCAGCACGTCGGCTTCGCGCTCACCGCCTCCAGCCACTACGCGGTGCTCGCCTCCGGCCGCATCACCTCCACCGGCGAGGGCGGCACCGCCGCGACCACAGACGTCCGCGCCGCCATGACGATCTGACCGGCCCTTTCCCTGAAAACTGCGTGTCGGGACACGTTTGGGTCGGCGTCCAAGGGTCGTTCGGGCCATGAAGCAGGCGTCGGAAGTGCACTCAGCCGTCGCGCTCGTCGAGGATGAACTGCGCGAAGCCCGGTGCATTCAGGGCCAACATCCCGCGGCGGGGCACGGCGAGCAGGCCCTTACCGAGAAGCGAGGCGCGGGGCATGCTGAGGTCGCCGGTGGCCACGCCGAGCGCCTCCGCGATCTCGGTGCGAGACACTTCGTCTTTGCCGGACTCGGCGATGGCGACGAGGAGACGTTGTTCCGCCTCGGTCGCGCGGTTCCACCGGCCCCGGTAGAACAGCTCGATCTGACCCGCCGCGGCCGCGATTCCCTCGGCTGCATCCGCCTCACCGAGACGGTCCCCGGGACGTCGGGGCGCGGCGTCCCAGATTTCGTGCGCATACAGCTGGAGGAAGTACGGATAACCCGCCGCCCGCTCCAACACGAGCGCCACGGCGCCCTCGTCCCAGGTGACACCGAGTTCCACAGCCGGCTGCAGGAGAGCCTGGGTCGCAGCGCCATCCTCGAGGTTGCCCAAGCTCTCGAACCGAAACCTTTCCGCGAACGACGCCGCCTCGGTGATGCGGTCCTGAGTGTTGCTCATGCCTGCGGTGACCAATGCTGCGGGCAAAGGTCCGGCATCCGGGAACGCCGCCTCACCCTGCAGCTCCTGCCAAGCCGTAGCCAGCGCGCGGATCTCGGTGGCGGGGCAGTCTTGAAACTCGTCGATGAAGATGATGAGGCCACGGTTGGCACCCTGCGCGGCCCGCGCCACATCTGCCACGGCGCGCTTCAGACCTGCGACCGCCGGCTCGGGCGCACGATCCCGGTCCCGAATGCCCACGGAGACCTCCGCCGGTCCGAGCTTGACCCCGATACTCGAGATCGCAGCCAAGAACTGGTCGCTCAGACCGCTCGGAGACAGCTCCCGCATGCACTGATGGAGCCCCGAGCCGACGGCCGGCATCGCTCCGTCGGCTCCCGCCGTCACGAACACCGTCGACAATCCCAGGCGTCGGGCGGTGCGCTCCACTGCTCGCAGGACCGATGTCTTCCCGACTCCCCTGGCACCTTGAAGTACCTGCACCCGGCCCTCGAACGTCGACTGACCGGCCACGCCGACGAGGACGCGCTCCAGCATGCCCACCTGACGTTCACGCCCGGGGGTGAACGTGGCCGCCACCCCGGGCGTGTACGGCGAGAGGAGATCCGGCACAACCGCCTCCTTACACAATTTTATTTTTCAGGCCGTATGTAAAGAACTATAAAGAGCCCGGCCCCTCGTCAAGTTCCCCTCGGGCACCCAGGCGAGCTGATGCCTACGCAGCAGGGGGCCTGACGCTACGCTGCCACGATGCGGACGACGGTCACGCTCGACTCCGGGGACGAACACGCGGTGTGCTGGGCTCGCCCGGACGGTCTGCCGACCGAGTGACCCCTAGCCCTGACGCCGTGCTGCGCCGGTGGGCCCGGGACACCTGGACCGGCCTGCGGGCGCTCGCCGATCCGTCCCCGCTCCCCGCCGACGCCGTGGCGGCCAACCTGAGCCCGACCTCACTGGCTCCGCACACGTCACCGAGCAACATCGCCGGATACCTCTGGAGCGTCGTGTGCGCCCGCGACCTCGGGCTCATCGACGAAACCGAGTGTCGGCACCGGCTCACCGCCCTCTTGGCGACGCTGAATTCCCTTGCTCGCCACGAGCCGTCGGGCCTGCTGCTCAACTGGTACACGACCCGCGGCGAGCCGCTGACCAGATGGCCCGGCACCGGCCGACGCGTCACGCCGTTCGTCTCGACGGTCGACAACGCCTGGCTCGCCGCCGCCCTGCACACCGCCGCCGCAGCGGTCCCCGCGCTCGCGACCGAAGCGGAGGCGGTCCACGCACCGATGCGCTTCGCCGCCCTCGTCGACCCCAGCCCACCCCAAGGCACCGGGCCCCTCCTGCGCGGCGGCTTCTGGACCCGCTCGCCCCGCCCGGAGACGGTCCGCGCCGCCTACGGTCCGCTCACCGAGCCGGTGCACTACACCCGCCACCACTACGCGCTGCTCAACTCCGAGACGCGAATCGCCTACTACGTCGCGATGATCCGCGGCGACCTCGGCACCGACGGGCTAGGCCCCCTGATGGCCCCGCAGCGCACCTACCGCGGCCACCGGGTCATCGCGACGTGCGGCAGCTCGATGTTCGAAGCGCTCGCCCCCGAACTGTTCGTCCCGGAGACCGAGTGGGCGCCGCACACCTGGGGAGCCAGCCACGCCGCCACGGTCGCCGCCCACCAGGCCTACGCTCGCGCACGGGGATTCGCGGCCTGGGGGTTCTCGCCCGCCGCCTGTCCCGGCTCCGGGTATCGCGAGTTCGGCGTCGCCCCGATCGCCTGGCTCCCCCGCGGGTACCGCAGCACCTACCGCGGCGAGCCCGTCGTCGCCGCGCACGCCGCCACCCTCGCCCTCCTGCACGACCCCGACGCCGCGACGAGCAACCTGCGCCGGCTCGCAACGGAGTTCGGCTGCTACGGACCCGGCGGCTTCATCGACTCCGTCGGACTGACCACCCGCACCACCGCCGCCCGCCACCTCACGTTCGACACCGCGATGACGCTCGCCGCCCTCTCGGTCGCCCTCGGCACCGGCGGACTACGCCGCTGGTTCTGCACCCCGCGGGTCACGAGCGTGCTGCGCCCGGCCGTCACCGCCTCCCCGAGCGACCCCGACGAACAACTCGAACGACGCTGACAACTGCGTGTCGCGGTGAGAACTGCAGCACGAACAGCGGTCACGACCACGACGCGCAGTCCGAGGAAAGTGGGCGACCGGTTCGTCCACCCGAGGGAAGTAGGCGACAGGTTCGTCGTCGAGGGAAGCGGGCTCGCG
>JBDIAM010000436.1:0-3053 GCA_039812445.1 Piscicoccus intestinalis
GCGGCCGCCCCGACCCGACGGTCGGTCTCCGCCGCCCGTTCCCTGCCGCTGTCTCGGGCCCACGCCGGGCCCGCCGCTCGACCGGAGGTGTCATGACGTCACGCGAGAACGAGCCCTCGGCCTTCGCCTGGATCTTCGGCTCGGTCCTGGGCCTGGCCGGGGCCGCCGCCGCGATCTTCACCGGAGTCGTCCGGCGCCGCCGCCGGATCGTCGTCGAACAGGTCGCCGTCCCCAAGCCCTCCCCCGACGACTGACCCGCCCCTCACGCCTCCTGGCCGAAGGCTGCCCTTTCGGTCGAGGGCTAGGGCTGTAGGACGAGCCGTCGACCGAAAGGGCAGCCTTCGGCCGGGTGTGAGTGGTGGGTTACTGGAGGGCCGAGGTGAGGCGGAAGACGCTGTCGAGGTAGCGCTGCAGGTAGGGGCGCTCGCTCCACTCGGCGAGGGTGAGTTCGCGGCACTGGGTGCGGTACCGGTCGGCGAGTTCGTCGATGGCGGTGACGGCGTCGCCGCCGAAGGTGAGCAGGCTGATCTCGTAGTTGAGCCCGAAGCTGCGCATGTCCATGTTGCTGCTGCCGATGACGCCGACCCGGCCGTCGATCACGAGGAACTTTGTGTGCAACACCGCCGGGCTGGGATAGCGCCGGATCCGCACCCCGGCCTCGAGCAGCGCACGGTAGTACGACGATTGGGCGTGATCGACCATGAACTGGTCGGCCTGTTCGCTGACGAACAGCTCGATGTCGATGCCGCGGTATCCGGCGGTGGTCACGGCCGCGAGCAGCGACTCGTCGGGCACGAAATAGGGGCTGCAGATCGAGATCCGCTCCTGCGCGGCGTGGATCAGGCTCGTGAACAGCCGCAGGTTCGGCTCGGTCGTGAACCCCGGCCCGGACGGCACGAGCTGGAACGCGTTGCCGGGGCCGCCGACCGGCACGGCCGGCGGGACCCGCTGCGCGCGCTCGGCGAGCAGCTGCTCACCCGTCTCCGTGTACCAGTCGACGACGAAGACCGCCTCGATCGGGCGCACGATCTCGCCGCGCACGCAGATCATCGCGTCGTGCCAGTGCCGCCCCGCGCGCACGTTCGCGGGCATGAGATAGGAGGAGTCGATGAGGTTCTGGCTGCCCATGAACGCGACGTCGCCGTCGACGACGAGCAGCTTGCGGTGGTTGCGCAGGTCGACGCGGCGGAACCGGCCGCGCAGCAGGTCGATCGGCAGCATGTAGCGCCACCGGATGCCCGCGTCGTCGAGCCGGCGGCCGAGGTGCTTGAAGCCGGGGTACTTGCGCGAGCCGATGTGGTCGAGCAGCAGCCGCACCTCGACTCCGCGGGAGGCGGCCCGGCTCAGGGCGGCGAAGAGCACCGCCGACGTGTCGTCCCAGGCGGTGATGTAGATCTCGACGTCGACGTAGCGCTGCGCCTCGTCGACCGCCGCGGCCATCGCCGCGAACGACTCCGCGTAGTCGTCGTAGAGCGCGACGTAGGTGCCGGTCACGCACGGCAGGCTCGTCAGTCTCCGGTTGAGGTGCAGCAGGGAGCCGATGCCCGCAGGCGGGTCGACCCCGGCCGGGATCGTCGGCCGGTCGGCGAGGCCCTCGTCGAGCAGCTGGTTGGCCTGGCCCTGGATGCGGTGCCGGCGCCGGTTGATCGTCGCGCTGCCCAGCAGCAGGAACAGCGGCAGCCCGACGACCGGCAGGAAGAGGATGAGCAGCAGCCACGCGGTCGACGACGACGGGCGGCGGTTCTCCGGCACCACCCCGATCGCGACGATCTTGATGGCGTACTCGATCACCACGAACGCGGCGCTGAGGAACGCGGCGAACGTCATGCGAGGAACTCGGCCACGCGGTCCTTGGGCCGGCCGATGATCGCCCGGTCGCCGCGCACGAGCACCGGTCGCTGCATGAGCCGGGGGTGCTCGGCGAGCACGGCGACGACCTGATCGGCGGTCTGCACGTCGGAGTCGGTCAGCCCGAGCTCGGTGAGCGCGGCGTCGCGGCGCACGAGGTCGCTCGGGGCGTCCTCCAGCTTGGCGAGCAGATCGCGCAGCGCCGCCTCGTCGAGCGGCCGCTTGAGGTAGTCGTGGATCTCCACGTCGCAGCCGGCCCGCTCGGCCTCCCCGAGCGCGTGCCGGGAGGTCGAGCAGCGCGGGTTGTGCAGGATCGTCACGTCAGCCATGCGCTCACCTTAGGCGCGGCACCGGCCCCGGGTTCGGCCCGCTACGCCCGCGGCGCCTTCTCCTTCGCAAGGTGGTGGAAGATCGTCCAGTACAGGATGCCGATCATGACGCCGCCGCCGACGATGTTGCCCAGGGTCACCGGCAACAGGTTGCCGACGAGAAAGTGCGCCCACGTGATGTCGGCGTACGCGGCGGGGTCGAGCCCGGCGGTGCTCCAGTAGTCGGACCCCGCGGTGTCCTTGATGAGGATCGCCAGCGGCAGCATGAACATGTTCGCCACCGAGTGCTCGAAGCCGGTGGCCACGAACAGCGCGATCGGCATCGTCACCGCCACGACCTTGTCGGTCGTCGTGCGACCCGAGTACGCGGCCCACACGGCGAGACACACCATGAGGTTGCACAGGATCCCGAGCACGAACGCCTCGGCGAAACCGTGATGCAGCTTGGTGTTGGCCGTGTCGAGCACCACCGCGCCCCAGGCGCCCTTGGCGTTGTGCCACGTGCCGCCGCGCGTAGACGAGCCCGACGATCGTCAGCGCGCCGAGGAAGTTGGCGACGTACACGACGAGCCAGTTGAGCAGCAGCTGGCCCCACGTGATCCGGCCGCTCGCGCGGGCGGTCAGCGTGAGCGTCGAGGAGGTGAACAGCTCGGCGCCGGTGAGCACGACGAGCGCCAGGCCGGTGGCGAAGACGACGCCCCCGACGACCTTGGCGATGCCGAAGGGCAGTGCCGCGGCGCCCACCTGGCTCGTCGTGTAGAAGACGAAGCCGAGCGCGATGTAGCCGCCGGCGGTGAGCCCGAGCAGAAACGACTTCGCGGGCTTGCTCGTCGCCTTGGCGTACGCGGCGTCCTCGGCGGCCTGCGCCATCTGCGC
>JBDIAM010000437.1:0-3043 GCA_039812445.1 Piscicoccus intestinalis
GAACTCGCCAGCGGCCAGAAGCCGTTCGCGACCTTCTTCGGCTGCTCGGACTCGCGGGTGGCCGCCGAGGTCATCTTCGACCAGGGCCTGGGTGACCTCTTCGTCGTGCGCACCGCGGGCCACGTGCTCGGGCCGACAGCCCTGGGCTCCCTGGAGTTCGGCGCCTCGGTGCTGGAGATCCCGCTGATCGTCGTGCTCGGGCACGACTCGTGCGGGGCGGTGAAGGCCGCGATGGCGGCGATGGACTCGGGCGAGATGCCATCGGGCTACCTGCGCGAACTGGTCGAGCGGGTCACCCCGAGCGTCGTCGCGAGCTACCGCCGCGGTGCGGAACGGGCCGACGCGGTCGAGGCCGAGCACGTGCGCCAGACGGTCGGTCTCATCCAGGAACGCTCCCGGGTGCTCGCGGAGCGCATCGACGCCGGGCAGATGGCGATCGTCGGACTCACCTACGCGCTGTCCGAGGGGCGGGCCGGACTCGTCGACCACATCGGCGACATCGGGCAGTGACGACTCCGGCGCTCGCGGGCTCGCGAGGGTAACGCCGGTCGCATCGCGGCGGCACGCGATGCGCTTCACTCAGAACGGGATTCGCGGAGCCGATGGGATGCGTTGACCGGCCTCGCCTGCCCCGGAGGATGCGCGATGACGAGTGCGCTTGCCGCTGCCCCGCTCCCACGGCCCACCACGCCGCGACGCTGCCTGGAGGCCCTCCTGGCCGGCAACCATCGCTTCACCGGCAACACCCGCCGGCACCCCGACCCGCGCACCTGGGCGGAGGCGGGCCGGGCGCCCGACCCGTTCGCCGCCGTGTTCAGCTGCGCGGACTCACGGGTGGCGCCGGAACTGATCTTCGACTGCGGCCTCGGCGACCTCGTCACCGTGCGATCGCCGGGGCACGCGGTCGACGCCGACGTCGTCGCGGCGCTCGAGCGGCAGATGCGCCGGCACCGGCTGCCGCTGCTGGCGGTCGTCGGCCATCAGGGGTGCGCGGCCATCGCGGCCTCGCTCGCGGACCGCGCCCAGGGCGCCGCGCTGCGGGCCCTCGACGGCTCGGCATCACCGGCGGGGCGCGGGGATTCGGGCCGCTGCCCCGCGGCACCCGCGCTGGAACAGGTGGTCACCGCGCGGGTCCGGCTCTCGGTGCACGATCTCGTCGAGGCGTCGCCGCTCGTCCAAGCCGCGGTGGCCGCCGGCACGATGGCGGTCGTCGGGCTGACGTTCTCCCTCGGCACCGGTGAGGTGGCCGTCGTCGAGACGGCCGGCGCCCTCAGCGACGCGCCCGCGCCCCGCCCGAGCCCGCCGCGACGGACCGGGACGACCCGCCTGCCCGGCTCCCCGCCGCGACCACCGGCCACGGCCACGTTCTGACCCGGGCGACGGCGTCAGCCCGCCCGAACGATCGCTGTCGGCGACCCTGCCACGCGAGCGAACGTCGTTCAGAGCGACAGGTGCTCGCGCACGACGTCGGCGAGTCGGTGGCACACCGCGGAGGCCTCCTCGGGGGTCTGCGCCTCGACCATGACGCGCACGACCGGCTCCGTGCCGGACTTGCGCAGCAGCACCCGCCCGGTGCCGGACAGCTCCTGGGACGCCTGCGCGACCGCGGCCTGCACGGGCTCGTTGGCCTCGACCGCGTTCTTGTCGACGCCCTTGACGTTGATCATCTTCTGCGGCAGCCGGGTCATGATCCCGGCCAGCTCGCGCAGCGAGCGCCCGGTCGCGCGCACGCGGGCAGCGAGCATGAGCCCGGTCAGCGTGCCGTCTCCGGTGGTGCCGTGCTGCAGCAGCACGACGTGACCCGACTGCTCTCCGCCGAGGGAGTAGCCGCCGGCCTTCATGTCCTCGAGCACGTAGCGGTCACCGACCCCGGTCTGGCGCACGGTGACGCCCTCCCGCTCCATGGCCTGGAACATGCCGAGGTTGCTCATGACGGTGGCGACGAGGGTGTCGTGCGCCAGCGTGCCCTGCTCGCGCATCGCGACGGCGAGGATCGACATGATCTGGTCGCCGTCGACCGGCGCCCCGGTGTGGTCGACGGCGAGGCAGCGGTCGGCGTCGCCGTCGTGGGCGATCCCGAGGTCGGCGCCCTTCTCGACGACGGCGGACTGCAGCATGCCGAGGTGGGTCGACCCGTAGCCGTCGTTGATGTTCAACCCGTCGGGATCGGCGCCGATGACGTCGACGGTGGCGCCGGCCGCGCGAAACGCCTGGGGTGAGACGATGCTCGCCGCGCCGTGGGCGGCGTCGATGACGACGTGCAGCCCGTCGAGCCGGTTCGGCAGGGCGGAGACGAGGTGCGCGACGTAGCGGGCGGGCCCGTCGGTCAGCGCCACGACCCGGCCGACGTCCGCGCCGGTGGGCCGCTGCCACTGGGCGTCGAGCTGCGCCTCGATGGCGTCCTCGACGGCGTCGTCGAGCTTGTGCCCGCCGCGGGCGAAGAACTTGATGCCGTTGTCGGGCATCGGGTTGTGGGAGGCGGAGAGCACCACCCCGAGGTCGGCGTCGAGTTCGGCCGTGAGGTAGGCGATGGCCGGGGTGGGCAGCACCCCGGCGTCGTGCACGTCGACGCCCGCCGAGGCGAGGCCTGCGATGACGGCGGCGGACAGGAACTCTCCGGAGGCTCGCGGGTCGCGCCCGACGACCGCGCGCGGCCGGTGGCCCGCGAAGTCGCCACGGTCAGCGAGCACGTGGGCCGCGGCGACCGACAGGTTGAGAGCCAGTTCGGCGGTGATGTCGCGGTTCGCGAGGCCACGCACCCCGTCGGTGCCGAAGAGTCGTCCCATCGAAGTTCCTTGCGTCGGGCGCCGCGTGACGGCGCGTGGGTGTCGCGGTCTGTCGGATGACTGCCAGGGAGGGCTGCGTCGCCCCGCCCACGGGGCCGCGAGTTTTCGCCCGTGTTTCAGGATGGCCGAGGTGGTCGCGGTTCGGGGCGCTGAACACGCCGCAACCGGCGTAAACACGCCAGGGCGGCCCGGAGGCGGGACGAGAATCCTGCCCGGGCCGCCCTGGCACCGTCGCGCAGCGCCTTGATCAGCGCTTG
>JBDIAM010000438.1:0-3037 GCA_039812445.1 Piscicoccus intestinalis
AGGGTGAGGAGCACTCCCAGGCCGGCCAGTAGCCACTCGGTCATAGGCAATCCATGTTATTCGCCACATCTCCCGATCGCGGTGCCACATGTAGGCTGGCGCATAGTACGCCCGCGCGGCGTCCGGTTGACGGCCGCGGGGGCTCAAGCCGTCAACGACGACGAGACGAAAGAGGCGTTTGCGCCGTGCCCGACCAGTCCGCCCACCCCGATCCGACGCTCGCCTTCGGTCCGAACAAGTGGTTCGTCGACGAGCTGTACGAGCAGTATCGCGAGGACAAGAACTCCGTGGACCGGTCGTGGTGGCCGATCTTCGAGAACTACTCTCCGGGTTCTGGATCTCCGGGGTCGGGATCGGCAGGCTCTGGATCGGCGGGGTCGGGATCGGCAGGGTCCGGCTCGCGCGGCACCGCGAACGGCTCGGCGCCCGCCCGCGCCTCTGACACCCGCGCCTCTGACAACGGCCGTCCCGCTCAGGGCTCGACCGCACCCGCGCCCACCCCCGCCGGGGATTCCAGCGACAGTTCCGCAGCGACCGACAAGGACGAGACCATGAGCCAGACCGCGGCCCGACGGAGTACCCCCATGGAGCCGCACAAGGCGCCTGCTCCCAAGAAGACGACCCCGGCGAAGAAGAGCGCCCCGGCGCCGCAGGGCGAGAAGAGCGAGCAGCCCGAGCCCCCGGCTCCGCAGGCCACCCCGGCCCGCGACCGGGCCGGTGCCGGCGACCAGGCCGCGACCAACGACGGACCGGATCGCTCCAGCACGATCGACTCCACCGACTTCGCGCCCCGCCAGGAGCCCAAGTCGCGCCAGATGCCGACCCCGCGCGACGCCCAGGCGCCGCGCGGCGCCGCCAAGCCGGAGGAGGAGACGGTCAAGCCGCTCAAGGGTCCGGCCGCGCGCATCGTCGCGAACATGGACTCGAGCCTGGCGGTGCCGACCGCCACGAGCGTGCGCGGCATCCCGGCCAAGGCGCTCATCGAGAACCGCGTCGCGATCAACGCCCACCTGCGCCGCAACCGAGGCGGCAAGGTGAGCTTCACGCACATCATCGGCTACGCCATCGTGCAGGCGCTCAAGGCGATGCCCGACATGAACAACTCGTTCGAGGAGAAGGACGGCAAGCCGACGCTCGTGCAGCCGGCGCACGTCAACTTCGGTCTCGCGATCGACCTGCCGCGCCCCGACGGCACCCGCTCGCTCGTCGTGCCGAGCATCAAGGCCGCCGAGCAGCTCGACTTCTTCGCCTTCTGGAACGCCTACGAGGATCTCGTTCGCAAGGCCCGCGGCGGCAAGCTCACGATGGACGACTTCCTCGGCACGACCATCTCGCTGACCAACCCGGGCACGATCGGCACCGTGCACTCCGTGCCCCGCCTCATGAAGGGTCAGGGCGCGATCATCGGCGTCGGGGCGATGGAGTACCCGGCCGAGTGGCAGGGCGCGGCCGCCGAGACGATCGCGCGCCTGGGAATCAGCAGGATCATGACGCTGACCTCGACGTACGACCACCGCATCATCCAGGGCGCCGGCTCCGGTGAGTTCCTGCGTCTCATCCACCAGATGCTGCTCGGCGAGGACGACTTCTACGACGACATCTACGAGTCGCTGCGCATCCCCTACGAGCCGATCCGGTGGAGCCGGGACGTCTCGGCCACGCACGACGACGACCTCAACAAGACGGTGCGCGTGCAGAAGCTCATCCACGCCTACCGCGTGCGCGGGCACCTGCTGGCCGACACCGACCCGCTGGAGTACCGCCAGCGCCGGCACCCCGACCTGCAGCTGAGCACCCACGGCCTGACGATCTGGGATCTCGACCGCGAGTTCGCGACCGGCGGCTTCGGCGGCAAGCCGATGCTGCAGCTGCGCGACATCATCGATCGGCTGCACTCGGCCTACTGCCGCACGATCGGCGCCGAGTTCATGCACATCCAGGACCCGGACCAGCGCGAATGGCTGCAGGACCGGCTCGAGGTGCCGCAGCCGCGGGTGCCGCGCGAGGAGCAGATGCGCATCCTGCGCCGCCTCAACGCCGCGGAGGCCTTCGAGACCTTCCTGCAGACGAAGTTCGTCGGGCAGAAGCGGTTCAGCCTCGAGGGCGGCGAGTCGGTCATCGCGATGCTCGACCAGATCCTGCAGTCCAGCGCCAAGGAGCACATGGACGAGGTCTGCATCGGCATGCCGCACCGGGGCCGCCTCAACGTGCTGGCGAACATCGCCGGCAAGAGCTACGGGCAGATCTTCCGCGAGTTCGAGGGTGCCTACGACCCCGGCAGCGTGCAGGGCTCCGGCGACGTGAAGTACCACCTCGGCACCGAGGGCGAGTACACGACCGAGGACGGCTCGGAGAAGACCAAGGTCTACCTCGCGGCCAACCCCTCCCACCTGGAGGCGGTCAACCCGGTGCTCGAGGGCATCGTGCGGGCCAAGCAGGACCGGCTCGACCGGCACGGCGAGGCGTTCACCGTGCTGCCGGTGCTCATGCACGGCGACGCGGCGTTCGCCGGCCAGGGCGTCGTGCTGGAGACGCTGCAGCTGAGCCAGCTGCGCGGCTACCGCACCGGCGGCACGATCCACATCATCGTCAACAACCAGGTCGGCTTCACGACGGCGCCGAGCAGCTCGCGCTCCTCGGTGTACTCCTCCGACCTGGCCCGCACGATCCAGGCGCCGATCTTCCACGTCAACGGCGACGACCCGGAGGCCGTGGTGCGGGTGGCCCAGCTCGCCTACGACTTCCGGCAGACGTTCGCCAAGGACGTCGTCATCGACATGGTGTGCTACCGCCGCCGCGGTCACAACGAGGGCGACGACCCGTCGATGACGCAGCCGCTGATGTACCACCTCATCGAGGCGAAGCGCTCGGTGCGAAAGCTGTACACCGAGGCCCTCATCGGTCGTGGCGACATCACGAACGAAGACGCCGACACCGCGATGCGCGACTACCAGAAGCGCCTGGAGCAGGTGTTCGTCGAGACCAAGGACGCGCTGCGCAAGAAGGACTCCGCCGACTCCCGCGGCCTGGAGCGTCC
>JBDIAM010000439.1:0-3033 GCA_039812445.1 Piscicoccus intestinalis
CCGTGCCACGGGGACAGCACGGAGACGATCGCGCGCGCTCGCACGCAGCCGGGGCCGGCCCGATCGTCCGCACTCAGTCGTTGACCATGGATTTCGGGCGCGTCGTCGCGCTGCGCGATCTCGACGTGACGATCGGAGCCGGGGTCACCGGCCTCGTGGGCGCCAACGGCGCCGGCAAGTCGACGCTCATCAAGATCCTGCTCGGCCTGCTGCGCCCCACGGCCGGCTCCGCGCAGGTGCTCGGCCACGACATCGCGGCCGAGGCCGCCGCGATCCGACGAGTCGTCGGCTACATGCCCGAACATGACGCTCTCCCACCGGATGTCAGCGCCAGCGACTTCGTCGTGCACATGGGCCGCATGTCGGGACTGCCGGCCGCGGCCGCCCGGGAGCGCGCCGCCGACGTGCTGCGGCACGTGGGCCTCGCCGAGGAGCGTTACCGGCCGATGGGCGGCTACTCCACCGGCATGAAGCAGCGCGCCAAGCTTGCGCAGGCGCTCGTGCACGACCCCCGCCTCGTCTTTCTCGACGAGCCGACGAACGGTCTCGACCCCGCGGCCCGCGACGACATGCTGCAGCTCGTGCGGCGCATCGGGCACGACTTCGGCATCGCGGTCGTCGTCACCAGCCATCTGCTCGGCGAACTCGAACGCGTCAGCGACCATGTCGTCGTGCTCGACGGCGGCCACCTGCTGCGGTCGAGCGCCACGAGCGACTTCCTCGAGGGCACCGGCGCGCTGCTCGTCGAGGTGCTCGGCGGCCACGCCGAACGCGACGCGATGGGCCGGGCCCTCGCCGGAGCCGGTCTGGTGTGCCGGCCGCGCGGCGCGCTGATCAGCCTCGACCCCGCCGGCGACGGGGTGCCCGTGCACGATGTCGTGCGCGACACCGCCGAGCGGCTCGGCCTCGGGCTCGTGCGCCTGCAGGCCGACCACCGGCGGCTCGAAGACGTCTTCAGCGACCCGGCTCCGGAACGATCCGCCCCGCCCCCGCAGCCCGACAGCGCCGATGCAGCCGACCACGCCGAGGAGGCCCGATGAGCACCAGCGCGCCCGGCGGGAGCGTCATCCACGACCTGGGCTACCGCGGCTACGACGGGCCCCGGCTCGGCACCGTCTCCATCGCCCGGAGCCTGTTCACGCTCGGGCTGCGGCACGCCTACGGGCTGGGGCGGTCGGGGCGCTCGCGGGTGCTGCCGTTCCTGCTGCTCGCCTTCGCGACGCTGCCCGCGGCGGTGATGATCGGCGTCGTCGCGTTCACCGGCTTCGACATCGGCACCGGCTACGCCGCCTACCCCGACCAGGTGCAGACGATCATCAGCGTGTTCGCGGCCGCTCAGGCTCCGGTGCTGTTCTCCCGCGACCTGCAGCACCGCTCGATCGTGCTGTACTCGGCGCGGCCGCTGAGCATCGCCTGGTACGCGGTGGTGCGCTGGCTGTCGCTGACGGCCGCGATCGCCGCGTTCATCCTCGGGCCGGTGCTCGTGCTGTACGTAGGCAGCCTGCTCACCGGGCTCGATCCCGCGACCCACTCGGCGGCCTTCGCCAAGGCCGCGGCGGGCATGGTGGTGCTCGCGGCGATGCTGGCGGCGATCACCGGGGTCATCAGCACCCTGTCCACGCGACGCGGACTGGCGGTGGTCGCCTCGATCGCGCTGCTCGTCTTCGGGCCGGGCGCGGTGGTGCTCGTGCAGCAACTCGCGCTGGACCGCGGCGCGGACGCCATCGCGCAGCTCGCGGGTCTGGCCTCGCCGTACTCGATCTACACCGGGGTGCTGCACCTGATCGATCCCGACGTGGCGTCGTTCGCGCCGCCGGACTCCCCGCTGTTCAACGCCTTGTACGTCGGGGCCGCGGTCGCCATCCCGGTGCTGGGGATCGCGCTGCTCGTGCTGCGGCTGCGATCGGTGGCCTCCCGATGAGCGCGCTGGTGCTGGAGCGCACCTCGCGCTGGTTCGGCAACGTCGTGGCGGTCAACGACGTGTCGATGACGATCGGGCCGGGCGTCACGGGCCTGCTCGGACCCAACGGCGCCGGCAAAACCACCCTGCTCGGCATGATGTCGGGCTTCCTGCCGCCGAGCTCGGGGTCGGTCGCGCTCGACGGGGAGCCGGTGTGGCGCCGCACCGGGATCTACCGGCACATCGGGCTCGTGCCGGAGCGGGAGATCAGCTTCGGCTACCTGTCCGGGCGCCGGTTCGTGCGGGCGAACGCCGAGCTGCAGAAGCTGCCCGACCCGGGCGCGGCGACCGAGCGGGCGCTGGCGACCGTCGACATGGCCGAGCCCGCCGACCGCAAGATCGGCACGTACTCCAAGGGCATGCGCCAGCGCATCAAGCTCGCCGCGGCGCTCGTGCACGACCCCGCGGTGCTGCTGCTCGACGAGCCGTTCAACGGCGTCGACCCCCGCCAGCGCGGGCACCTCATGCGGCTGCTGCGCACGATGGGCGAGGAGGGGCGTACGGTGCTGTTCAGCTCGCACATCCTCGAGGAGGTCGAGCAGCTCGCGCGGCACATCGAGGTCATGGTCGCCGGGCGGCACGCCGCCTCCGGCGACTTCGGCGCGATCCGTCGGCTGATGACCGACCGGCCGGTGCACTACACGGTCTCCAGCTCCGACGACCGGGGGCTCGCGGCGGTGCTCATGCGCGCGCAGTGCGTGCGCGGGGTCGCGATGGCCCCGCGGGGCGGCCTCGAACTGCAGGTCGATGACCTGGGCGCCTTCGCGGCGGGCCTGCCGGGCTGGGCCCGGGAGGCGGGCATCACGATCTACGAGCTCGTGCCCACCGACGAGTCGCTGGAGAGCGTGTTCGCCTACCTGGTGGCGTCGTGAGCGCCCCGAGACGGTTGGCCGCCTTCAGCGCCCGACTCGAGGAGAATCCATGAACCTCACCATCGCTCGTCTGGCCGCCTCGGCCCTGCTCGGGGCTCGTCGGGTGTGGGCGCTGCTGGCCTTTCCCGGCGCGCTCATCGTGCTGGCCGTGCTCATGCGGCTGTTCGCCGAGGGCAGCACGAGCGAGCAGCTGGTCACCAA
>JBDIAM010000440.1:0-2991 GCA_039812445.1 Piscicoccus intestinalis
CGTCGCGGGCCATCTCGTCGTGGGCCGCCGAGCCCCGCCGCGCGGCCGTCGCGAAGCCGTCGCCGAGCTCGACGCCCTTGATCGCCTGGATGCTCATGAGCGCGGCCGCGAGCCGCGCATCGAGCTTGCGGTCCCAGTGCACGTGCGACCCCAGCCCCGGAGGCAGCCCGTAGGCGAGCACCTCGACGACCCCGCCGAGCGTGTCGCCGTCCTTGCGCGCCGCGTCGACCTGCGCGACCATCGCGGCCGACGCCTCGGCGTCGAACGCCCGCACGGGGTCGGCGTCGAGCCGGTCCACCGCCTCCGGGGTGGGCAGCCCGGCCTCCCCGGCCGCGAACGGGCCGGCGGCCCCGATCGCCACGGTGTGCGAGACGAGCCGGATGCCCGCGGCCTGCTCGACGAACGCGGCGGCGACGGCCCCGAGCGCGACGCGCGCCGCGGTCTCCCGGGCGGAGGCCCGTTCGAGCACCGGGCGGGCCTCGTCGAAGCCGTACTTCTGCATGCCGACGAGGTCGGCGTGCCCGGGCCGCGGCCGCGTCAGCGGGCGGTTGCGGGCGATCTCCTTGGGCGCGTTGACGTCGTCGGAGGCGGCGAGGTCGCCCTCGGCGACCGGGTCGGGGGCCATGACCGTCTGCCACTTGGGCCACTCGCTGTTGCCGATGCGCAGCGCGATCGGCGAGCCGAGCGTCGACCCGTGCCGCAGCCCACCGAGGATCTCCAACTCGTCCTGCTCGAACTTCTGCCGCGCCCCGCGGCCGTACCCCAGCCGGCGTCGAGCCAGCGCCGCGCGCACGTCGTCGCTGCTCACGCGCACCCCGGCCGGGATGCCCTCGACGATCGCGACGAGCGCGGGACCATGGGACTCACCGGCAGTCAACCAACGCACCATGCCCAGCATGCTCGCACGCTCCGGGCCCGCGACCGCCGCTGGCCCCGGGCTTCACGCCACCGCCGGCTCAGGAGCGGGCTTCGCGCCACCGCCGGCTCAGGAGCGGGCTTCGCGCCGCCGCCGGCTCAGGAGCGCTCCTGCGCCGCCAGGTGCGCGAGCACCGCCTGCCACATCGCGTCGACGGGCGCCTGCCGGCCGGTCATGAGCCGCACCTGCTCGACGGCCTGGTGCACGAGCATGGGCAGCCCGCCGAAGGCGTGCGCGCCGGCGGCGGTGGCCCAGCGGCCCAGCGGGGTCGGCCAGCCGCCGTAGACGACGTCCATGAGGTGGCGCCCGTTGAGCATCCCCGCGGGCGCGGGGTCCAGCCCGAGGTCGGTGCCGGTCGGCAGCGTGCTGACCGTGATCTCCGCGCTCGCCATGAGCGCCGCGAGCGAGCCGCGGGCCAGGCCCGGCTCCTCGCTGACCGCCACGCCGCGGCGCCGGGCCAGCTCGACCGTCTCCGGGCGGGCCGACTCGCGCACGACGAAGACGATCTCGCGCACCGACAGCCGGGCCAGGGCGTCGACGACGCTGCGGGCCGTCGCCCCGGAGCCGAGCACGACCGCGCGCCGCGGCGGGGTGCCGTTCTCGCCGACCCCGCCGGAGGCGAGTGCCTCGAGGGCCCCGTAGGCGTCGGTGCTCTCGGCGATCCAGCCGCGGTCGGTGCGCACGAGGGTGTTGGCGGCGCCGATCTCGCGAGCGTGCCCGGAGGCGGCGATCGACAGGGCGAGCGCCTCCTCCTTCAGCGGCATCGTCACCGAGAACCCGAGCCACTCCGGCCCGCGGGAGGCGAGGAACTCGCGCAGCCCCGGCTCACCCTCCCCGCCGACGGCGAACCGGTCGTACCCCCACTCGTGCAGACCGAGGCGCTCGTAGGCGCTGCGGTGCAGCACCGGCGACAGCGAATGCTCGATCGGCGATCCGAGCACCGCGGCCCGGCACGTGATGTCGCGGGGGCGCGGCACGACCGGCCCCCAGGTCAGGCCGGAGCCGGGCTGGCTCGGCGCGGGCCGGGACGGAGGCAGGGATGCGGGTGTCATGGGCATGGGACGCGTCGTTCGTTCAGGGGAAGCCCCGCTCGTGCGGGGGCGTGCACCCGACAGACTACGCAGGCCGTGTCCGTGGACCGAGACCGCGTCTCAGCACTTGCCGGGGTTCGCCTGGCACCACTGCTGGAACACCCGCACCTGCTGGTTGTGCTCGGCGAGGGTGGAGGTGAAGACGGTCTGGCCGGTGTCGGGATTGACCGTGACGAAGTACAGCCAGTTGCCCTCCGCGGGGTTCTGCGCGGCGGTGATCGACTCGGCGCCGGGGTTGTTGATCGGGCCGGGCGGCAGGCCGGGGTGGGCGTAGGTGTTGTACGGGCTGCTGGCCGCCCGCTCCTGATCGCTGGTCGTGATCGAGCGTCGCTGGGCGGCGTAGTTGACCGTCGAGTCCATCTGCAGCGGCATGTTGTCCGCGAGGCGGTTCTCGATGACGCGGGCGACCTTCGGGCGGTCCTCGTCGGTGCGGGCCTCGCCCTCGACGAGGCTGGCGATCGTCATGACGCGTTCCATGTTCTGGTCGGCCACGCCGAGCTGACGCAGCTGGGTCATCGCGTGCGAGACCATCTGGCGCAGCTGGGTGCGGGCGTCGGTACCCGGGTCGAAGTCGTACGTCGCGGGGAAGAGGTACCCCTCCAACGCGCCCTTGGCCGAACTCGGGAGCCCGAGGATCGAGGGGTCGGCCTTGGCCTGCTCCTCGACCTGCTGGTACTGCTCGACCGGCGTGCCGGTGACCCGCGACAGCTCGGTGTACACCTCGCTCTTCCAGAGCCCCTCGCGGATCGTCACGCGGGTGACGTTGCGGCCCTCGTTGCGCATCATCGACAGGGCCTCGGCCGCCGCCATCTCCTTGCGCAGCGAGTAGTGCCCGGGCTGGATCTCGTCACCGGGGTTGTCCGTCAGGGCCTGCGTGAACGCCTCCGCCGTCAGCACGATTCCGGCCTGCTGCAGCTTCTGCCCGATCTGGGAGCCGGTGTCGCCCTCGGAGACGACGACCTCCGCGGAGCCGGTGCCGGCCCC
>JBDIAM010000441.1:0-2990 GCA_039812445.1 Piscicoccus intestinalis
AGCGCGGCCGCCCGGCCCCGCGGGCAGAACGGGTCGGCGAACGCGACGTGCGCGACCTCGCCCTCGCGCTCGAAATAGGTGTGCGGCCGGCCCCACGTGCGGTCGATGATCTGGTCGGGCACGACGATCGTGCCCGGCCCCTGCGAGGCGACCAGCGACCCGACCGCGCAGGGCGCGAGCACCTGGCGCACCCCGATCGCCCGCAGCGCCCACAGATTGGCGCGGTAGTTCACGCGGTGCGGCGCGTACCGGTGCCCCTTGCCATGTCGCGGCAGGAACGCCACCGGGGACCCGCCGACCGTGCCGACCACCGGTGCCTCGCTCGGCGCGCCGAACGGGGTGTACACGTCGACGCTGCGCGCCTCGTCGAACAGCGAGTAGAAGCCGGAGCCGCCGATGATGCCGATCGGGGCGCGCACGCCGGGGTCGCTGACGTGGGTGATCATCTCCGTTGCCATGTGCCGACCCTAGGGCCGAACAGCCCGGGCGTCAGGCCCCGGTGCGAGCCTGTGGACAACCGCACGGCGTCGCGCGGCCTGTGGACAGATCGGGCGCGCGAGCCGGCTCAGGACGCCCCGGACGTGGAGGACTTCGCGCCCGAGCGTGACGACCCAGCCGACCCGGAGGACGACGAGCCCGAGGACCCGGAGGACCCGGACGACCCAGACGACCCAGAGGACGACGTGGACCCCGAGGACGCCTTGGAATCCGACCCGGAGGAGGCCACCGACGAACCGTTGGACCCGGCGGACGAGCCGGACGCCTCGCCCGAGCCACCCGAGCCCGAGCCGCCGGAGCCCGAGCCCGAGGCGCGGGAGTCGTTGCGGTAGAACCCGGATCCCTTGAAGACGACGCCGACGGCGTTGAAGAGCTTGCGCAGCCGCCCGTGGCACTGCGGGCATTCGGTGAGGGAGTCGTCGGTGAAGGACTGCACGATTTCGAAGCGGTGACCGCACTCGGTGCAGGCGTATGCGTAGGTGGGCATGAAGGGTCTCCGAGGACAGTCTCGACGGGGTCGCGCCGCGGCGCGAATCACGGGAAGTCTAGGTGATGAGCCGATCGGCGTTAGCCCGGCTCCGGCTCCGTGGACCAGCCCGCGAGCCGCCCGCGCCGGTCCACGGCCCGCAACCGCGCCTCGGTGGCCTCGCGCAGCGCGGCCGGCACGACGAGCAACAGCGCGTCACCGTGGCGCAGGGGGCTCTCGGCGGTGGGCACGAACGGGGCCCCGTCGCGCACGATGAGCGAGATCTCCGCGCCCGCCGGGAGCCGCAACTCGAAGACCTCCACGCTGTGCAGCCGCGAGCGCGCGCCGATGCGGATCTCCAGCAGTTCGGCGCCCACCTCCTCCAGCGGCGTCGACTCGATGTCGAGGCCGCGGGCCTGCTCGTCCTCGGCCACCCTCAGCCACCTGGCGACCAGCGGCAGCGTCGGGGCCTGCACCAGGGTGAAGACGACGACGAGCACGAAGACGAGGTTGAAGATCCACCCCAACCCCGAGGCGCCCTCGACGATCGGCACCATGGCCAGCACGATCGGGACCGCCCCGCGCAGCCCGGCCCACGACAGAAACAGCTGGTCACGCAGGGAGACCCGGAACCACACGACGGACGCGAACACCGAGAGCGGCCGGCCGACCAGCAACAGCACCAGCCCGAGCCCGATCGCCGGCGCGACCTGCGGAGCCAGCTCCGACGGCGAGGCGAGCAGCCCGAGCATGACGAACATGCCGATCTGCGCCAGCCAGCCGAGCGCCTGCGCGAAGCCGCGGGTCGTCGTGCGGTGCGGCAGCGGCACGTTGCCCAGCACGAGGGCCGACAGGTAGACGGCGATGAAGCCGCTCGTGTGGGCGAGGGCCGCCAGCCCGTAGGCGATGACGATCCACGAGATGACGCCGATGGGAAACAGCCCGGAGGCCGACGACCCGAGCACCGCCATGACCCGGTAGCCGATGAACCCGATGAGCAGCCCGATGATGGCGCCACCGACGAGCTCGAGGGCGACGAGCAGCGGAATCGCCCAGATCGGCTCCGCGGTGCCGCCGGTCGCGATCCGTTCGGCGAGCACGACGACGATGAGCACCACCGGGGCGTCGTTGAAGCCGGACTCGGCCTCGAGCATGCTCGACAGCCGCGCGTTGGGACGCACGTCGCGCAGTACGGAGAAGACGGCGGCCGCGTCGGTCGAGGAGACGACGGCCGCGATGAGCAGCGCCAGGTTCCAGTCGAGGTCGAAGATGACATGGGCGGCGGTGCCGACGACCGCGACCGACACGACGACCCCCACCGTCGAGAGCATGGCCGCCGGCGCGATCGACCCCTTGATGTCGTGCCACGTCGTCGTCAACCCGCCCTCGGCGAGGATGAGTACGAGCGCGATGTACCCGAGCACGAGGCTGAGCCCGACCTGCTCGTAGTCGATGCCGAGACCGGCCTCCCCGATGACCAGGCCGAGCAGCAGGTAGAGCAGCAGTGAGGGGAGCCCGGTGCGCGCGGAGAGCCGGACCGCCGCGACCGCCACGATGAGCACCGCCGCGGTCACGGTGAGCACGATGCGCAGGCCGTCGACGGTGACCGAGCCTCCTGCCTCCACGAGCCTCTCCCGTCCGCACCCCGCCCGTCGGCGTCCCTGGCGTCATCTTCGGGTATGGAGAGGGTCGCAGGCCAGTGACCTGCCGAAGCGACAGCCCGAGCACCGCACAGAACCGTGCGCGGCGGTCAGGGCAGGGGGAGGGCCACCCACCCGCCTCCGGGGGTGACGACCGCGTCGACCGCCTCGTCGTGCGGCTCGCTCGGCAGCGGCTGCAGGCCGAATTCCTCGTCGGCGACCACCGCGACGACGGGCACCCCGGGCCGACGCCGCGGCAGCGCCCGGTCGTAGCTGCCGCCGCCCTGCCCGAGCCGGCGACCCTGCGCGTCGATCGACATCGCCGGAACGAACACGACGTCGCACGAGGCGATCGCGTGCAGCCCCAGCCGCTCGCCCGGAGGCTC
>JBDIAM010000442.1:0-2983 GCA_039812445.1 Piscicoccus intestinalis
CTGTCCATCTCAGCACGCGCGGCGGCCGCCGCGCAGGGGGACGAGTGCGCAGGTCAGCGGCCACTTGCCCGGCATGGCAAGGGGTTTCGCAAAAACGCGGAAGTTTTTTTCGCCGTGATTCGCGGGCCGGCGTGGCGGCCCGGCAGATCACTCCGGCGTGTCGAAGAGCCGGGTCACCGAGCCGTCGTCGAAGACCTCGTGGATCGCCTGGCTGATGAGCGGGGCGATCGAGAGCACGGTCAGCTTGTCGAACTGGCGCTCGGGCGGCAGGGGAAGCGTGTTGGTGACGATGACCTCGGCGGCGACGCTGTCCTTGAGGCGCTGCGTGGCCGGGTCCGAGAAGATCGCGTGGGTGGCGGCGATGACGACGCCGGTCGCGCCCGCCTCCATGATCGCGTCGGCGGCCTGGCAGATCGTGCCGCCGGAGTCGATCATGTCGTCGACGAGGATGGCCAGGCGCCCCTCGACGTCGCCGACGAGGCGGTTGGCGACGGAGCGGTTGGGCCGGTTGATGTCCCGCGTCTTGTGGATGAACGCCAGCGGCGCGCCACCGAGGCGCTTGCTCCACTGCTCGGCGACCTTGATGCGCCCCGCGTCGGGCGAGACGATCGTCATCGGCTGGTCGCCGTAGTTCTCGTGCACGTAGTCGGACAGGATCGGCAGGGCCTGCAGGTGGTCGACCGGTCCGTCGAAGAAGCCCTGGATCTGGGCGGTGTGCAGGTCGACGCAGATGAGCCGGTCGGCGCCGGCGGCCTTGAACAGGTCGGCCATGAGCCGGGCCGAGATCGGCTCGCGGCCGCGGTGCTTCTTGTCCTGGCGGGCGTAGCCGTAGAACGGCAGCACGACGGTGATCCGCTTGGCGGACGCGCGCTTCAACGCGTCGATCATGATGAAGTGCTCCATGATCCACTCGTTGATCGGCGCGGTGTGGCTCTGCACGACGAACGCGTCGCTGCCGCGCACCGAGTCCTCGAAGCGCACGTAGATCTCGCTGTTGGCGAACTCGTACGCCGTGGTCGGCACGAGCTCGATGCCCAGGCAGTCGGCGATCTCCTCGGCCAGGTCCGGGTGCGCCCGACCGGACAACACCATGAGGTTCTTCTCGGTCGTGCGCTTGAGACTGTTCATCGCGGGTCGGACCCCTCCACGGAGCCCTCCACGGAGCCGGAATCGTCGCCGGACTCCTGCGCGCGGATCGCCGCGGCGGCCGCGTCGGCGGCGGCGGTGCCGGGCCGCTTCTCGAGCACCCAGCCCTCCAGGTTGCGCTGCGGGGAGACGTTGATCGCCAGGGCCCCCGGCGGCACGTTCTTGCGCAGGACGGTGCCGGCGCCGCTGTAGACACCGTCTCCGATGGTCAGGGGGGCGACGTACATGTTGTCGCTGCCGAGCCGGCAGTGGTCGCCGATCGTCGTGTGCGACTTGTTGACCCCGTCGTAGTTGACGAACACGCTCGAGGCGCCGATGTTGCTGCCGACCCCGATCGTGGCGTCGCCGACGTAGGTGAGGTGCGGCACCTTGCTGCCCTCACCGATCGTCGCGTTCTTCGTCTCGACGAACGTGCCGATCTTGCCCTTGGGGCCGAGGTCGGAGTTGGGACGCAGGTAGGCGAACGGGCCGACGGTGGCGCCCTCGCGGATCACCGACAGGCTGCCGTGGGTGCGGATCACCGTGGCGCCGTCGCGGATGTCCATGTCGGTCAGGGTCGTGTCGGGGCCGATCGTCGCGTCGGCGCCGACGGTCGTGGCGCCCAGCAACTGGGTGTTGGGCAGGATCGTGGCGTCCCGCCCGATCGAGACCTGCGCGTCGATCCACGTCGTGGCGGGGTCGACGACGGTGACGCCGGCACGCATGTGCCGCTCGACGATGCGCCGGTTGAGCTCGGCGCCGAGGCCGGCCAGCTGCACCCGGTCGTTGACCCCCTCGGTCTGCCACAGGTCGTCGAGCACGAAGGCGTTGACCGGGCGGCCGAGGCCGTGCGCGACGCCGACGACGTCGGTGAGGTACTTCTCGCCCTGGGCGTTGTCGGTGCCGACCCGGGCCAGCGCCTCACGCAGCAGGGTGCCGTCGAAGGCGTAGATGCCGGAGTTGATCTCGGTGATCGCACGCTGCTGCGGCGTGGCGTCCTTCTGCTCGACGATCCCGACGACCTGCCCCAGTTCGTCGCGCAGCACGCGGCCGTAGCCGGTGGGGTCGGACACGTGCGCGGTCATGACGGTGACCGCGCTGCCCGAGGTCTCGTGGGCGACGACCATCGCGTGCAGCGACTCGGTCTCCAGCAGCGGCACGTCGCCGTAGGTGACGAGCACGGTGCCGCCGAGGTCGGCGGGCAGCTGGTCGAGGCCGCATTCGGTGGCGCGCCCGGTGCCCTTGATCTCGTCCTGGTCGGCGACGACCGCCTCGGGGCAGACCTGCGTGACGTGCTCGGCGACGCGGTCTCGCTCGTGCCGCACGACGACCGCCAGGTGCGCGGGATGCAGCCCCTGCGCGGCGGCGAGCGCGTGACCCAGCAGGGAACGCCCCCCGATCGTGTGCAACACCTTGGGGCGAGCGGATTTCATCCGCGTGCCCTCTCCGGCGGCGAGGACGATGACGGCGGTCGGTCGGTGGTCGGTCACGCGTGGCGCCCCCTGATCAACGGCGGTTGTCAGCCCGCCGACCGGGAGGCGGCGAGCACCGCCCATCATCGTATTCGACGCCGCACCCCCGGCCGGCGCAGGGACCTGCTGCGAACCGGCCCGGGGGCGCCTGTGCGCAACAGTCAGCGCAGCCAGGGGTTGGCGCGCACGAACGGCAGGCGGGCCCACCACTTTCCGAGTCCGAGCGTGTCGCCGGAGACGGTGAACGCGCAGATCAGCAGGAGCAGCGCGTCCATCCAGTGCGCGTCGAGGATCGGGTTGGTTGCGCCCCGGACGAATTCGCCGTCGACCATGGCCGAGGGCTGCGGCAGCGCGACGACGTACATGAACAGCATGAGCAGGGCGCC
>JBDIAM010000443.1:0-2981 GCA_039812445.1 Piscicoccus intestinalis
CGGCGAGGAGATGCTCGACGTACTTGGCGAGCACGTCGACCTCGAGGTTGACGCGGGCGCCGACGCCGGCCGCGCCGAGCGTGGTGTCGGCCAGCGTCGTCGGGATGAGGCTGACCTGGAAGCCGCCGGGAGTCAGCGCGCTGACCGTGAGCGACACGCCGTCGACGGCGATCGAGCCCTTCTCGACGACGTAGCGCGCCAGGGTCGGCGGTAGGGCGACGGTGACGACCTCCCAGCGCTCCCCCGGCTCCCGGGCCGTGATCGTGCCAGTGCCGTCGACGTGCCCCTGCACGATGTGCCCGCCGAGGCGCCCGTCGGCGCGGACCGCCCGCTCGAGGTTGACCCGGCTGCCCGCGCTCAGGTCACCCAGGCTCGAGCGGTCGAGGCTCTCCTGCATGACGTCGACGCTGAACTCCTGCTCGTCGTGGGCGGTGACCGTCAGGCACACGCCGTTGACGGCGATCGACGCGCCGAGGGTGGCGTCCGAGACGACCAGCGGCCCGCGCACGCGCAACACCGCGGAGTCGGTGCCGGTCGTCACGTCGACGACCTCGCCGACCTCTTCGACGATTCCGGTGAACATCGGTTACTCCTTTGCAGCGGGGGCGTCCGGGCCCTCGGTCTCGTCGGGATCGTCAGCGGCCTCCGGGGCGTCCGGCTCCTCAGCTGCCTCAGGGGTTTCGAGCGTGAGCCGGACGTCGGGCCCGAGGCGGGTGACGTCGCGGGTGGTCAGGCGCAGGGCGTCGGACATGGTCGCGATGCCGAGGTCGCCGACCGCGCTCGCCCCCGCCCCGAGGAGCACGGGCGCGACGTAGGCGACGACCTCGTCGACGAGACCGGCGCGCACGAAGGCGCCGGCCAGGGTCGGTCCGCCCTCGAGCAGCACCCGCCGCACGCCCCGGTCGTGCAGGGCGGCCAACGCGGCCCAGGGGTCGCGGGAGCCGACCCGCAGGGTCGGGGCGGCATCGTCGAGCAGCCGTGCGCCCGCAGGCAGTTCGCGCTCCCCGAGCACGACGCGCAGCGGCTGGCGGGCGGCGAGGGCGCCGTCGCGGGCGCCGCCCTCGCGGACGGTCAGCTGCGGGTCGTCGGTCAGCGCGGTGCCGGTGCCGACGAGCACCGCGCCACAGCGGGCGCGCAGCTCGTGGACGTCGGCGCGAGCGGCCTCCGAGGTGATCCAGCGGCTCGTGCCGTCGGCGGCGGCGATGCGTCCGTCGAGGGTGGCGGCCACCTTCCACGTGACCCACGGCCGGCCCAGGCGCACCGCCCGGTGCCAGCGGCGGGTCAGTGCCCTCGCGCCGTCGTGGGGGCGGTGGCGGACGTCGACGCCGTTGTCGGCCAGGCGGTGGGCACCGCCTCCGGCGACGGGGTCGGGGTCGGTGACCGCGTAGACGACCGCCGCGACGCCCGCGGCGAGCAACGCGTCGACGCACGGGCCGGTGCGACCGGTGTGGTTGCACGGTTCGAGGGTGACGTAGGCGGTGGCGCCGGCCGTGTCGTGACCGCGGGCGCGCACGTCGCGCAGGGCGTCGACCTCGGCGTGCGGGGTGCCGGCACCGCGGTGCAGGCCACCGCCGAGGAAGCGGCCCTCGGGGTCGAGGAGCACGGCGCCGACGCGCGGATTGCGATCGGCCGACGGGCCCTGCGCGGCCAGGCGCGTCGCGAAGTCCATGGCCTGCGTGGGCGTCAGCGGCGTCAGGGAGCGCGGGGCGTCGTGCCGCGTCTGGAGGTGCGCAGGCGCAGCCGAGACGTGGGTTCCGCTCGCGATGCTCATCTGCTCTCCCGGCTCGTCGTGACGAACTCCGGGGTGCGCGAGGTCGCGCCGGCCGTGCGGCGACCCGACGCCGGGCGCCCACGCGTGGTCACCCGGTCACCGGTCGGCACCCGTCGACGGGCGCCGCCGAGCACGGCCCGTGCTGCCTCCCATCCGGACTTTCACCGTCGGTCCCGGAATTCCACCAGGTCAACCGCGCCTGCCGGCCTGGTCAGACCGGTGCGGGCGCGGGTCGCGGACTATCACCGCCGGTTCGGAATTACACCGACCCCGGAGCACGTGGGGCCCAGTATGCCACCGCCGATCGACCCGTCGCACCCGGCCGGGCGCGCCCTTCCGGCCACGCCCGCGAGACGACATCGACGCGCCCGGGCTCGTGGCAGCCGCACGCCCCCGAGACGAAGATGGCATACATACTCGATGGCCGGGCTCGGCCGACGCCGTGAATGCGCAGGTCAGAGACCCGCCGCCGCGGTCGCTCCGGGAGTATGTATGCGACTTTCGTCTCGGGCGCCGGGGCCGGGCCTCAGTGGGCGTGGGCCTGCGCCAGGGCGCGCAGCTCCTCCACGGCGGCGGCTGCGTCGTCGGCCCCGTAGACCGCCGACCCGGCGACGAAGACGTCGGCGCCGGCCTGGGCGCACTGCTCGATGGTGTCGGCGCTGACCCCGCCGTCGACCTGGATCCAGATCTGCCCGCCGCGGCGGCGGACCGCCTCCTTGACCTGGGTGACCTTGGGCATCATGTCGGCCATGAACGACTGGCCGCCGAAGCCGGGTTCGACGGTCATGACGAGCACCATGTCGACCTCGTCGAGCAGCTCCTCGTAGGGCGCGAACGGGGTTTTCGGCTTCAGGGCCATGCTCGCGCGGGCGCCCTCGCCGCGGATCGTGCGGGCCAGCCGCACCGGGTCGTGCGCGGCCTCGATGTGAAAGGTGACGCTCTGCGCGCCGGCCTGCGCGTACCCGGGAGCCCAGCGGTCCGGGTCCTCGATCATGAGGTGGCAGTCGACCGGGATCGGGCTGACCTTCAGCAGCGCCTCCACGACCGGCAGGCCGAGGGTGAGGTTGGGTACGAAATGGGCGTCCATGACGTCGACGTGCGCCCAGTCGGCGTTGCGGACCGCCTCCAGTTCGTGCTGCAGGTTGGCGAAGTCGGCCGACAGGATGCTCGGTGAGATCTGCACGCTCCCGAACCTACCCGGCTGCGGCGG
>JBDIAM010000444.1:0-2979 GCA_039812445.1 Piscicoccus intestinalis
CCGGAGTCGTTGACGTGGCTGAGCACGGTGGCGCCGCAGGCGATCGCGATGACGATGAGGCACAGGTCGAGCGCCGAGAGGCCGCTGGTGGCGGCGACGGTCGGGGCCATCAGGCCGGCGGTCGTCGTCAGCGCGACGGTGGCCGAACCCTGCGCCACCCGCAGCGCGGTCGAGACGACGAAGGCCGCGACGATGACCGGCAGACCCGTCTGCTCGAGACTGCCCGCGAGCGCCTCGCCGATGCCGCTGGCCCGCAGCACGCCGCCGAACATGCCGCCCGCGCCGGTGACGAGGATGATCGCGCAGACCGGGCCGAGCGCGTCGTTGAGGATCGTCTCGATCCGCGCGCGGCTGCGGCCGCCGGCCAGCAGCACGCTCGCGACGAGCACGGTGATGAGCAGCGCGATCGGGGTCTTGCCGACCATCCGCAGGCCGTTCACCCACGTCGCGTCGGGATCGACGGCGCCGGCCGTGCCGAGGGTGTTCAGGCCGGTGTCCATGAAGATCAGCACGAGCGGCAGCAGCAGGATGAACAGCACGGTGCCGAACGAGGGCAGCCGACCCGGCTCGTGGCTGGTCTGCTCGCCGAGGGAGTCGGGCACCGGCAGGTCGAAGCGGCGGCCGGTGAACGTGCCGAAGAGGTAGCCGCCGAGGTACCACGTGGGGATCGCGATGACGAGACCGACGATGAGCAGCAGGCCGAGGTCGGCGCCGAGCAGCTCACCGGCGGCGACCGGGCCCGGGTGCGGCGGCACGAACGCGTGCATCACCGCGAACGCCCCCGCGGCGGGAAGCGCGTACGTGAGCACCGAGCCGCCGAGGCGCCGGGCGACGCTGAAGATGATCGGCAGCATGACGACCAGGCCTGCGTCGAAGAAGATCGGGAAGCCGAACAGCAGGCTCGCGACGCCGAGGGCCAGCGGCGCCCGGTGCTCCCCGAAGCGACGGATCAGCGTGTCGGCGAGCACCTGCGCGCCGCCGCTGACCTCGAGCAGCCGGCCGATCATCGCGCCGAGCCCGACGAGCAGGGCGACGCTGGCCAGGGTGGTGCCGAATCCGTCGAGCAGCGTCGGCACGACGTCGCCGAACGGGATGCGGGTGGCCAGCGCGGTGATGAGCGAGACGAGCACGAGCGCCACGAAGGCGTGCATCTTCAGCTTGATGATGAGGAACAGCAGCACGAGCACGGCTGCGAGCGCGATGAGCAGCAGCACCGGCGCCGAGTAGGCCGGCTCCACCGGCTCGTCGGCCAGGCGGAGCCCGGTGGCCAGGGTGACGGCCGTGGGGACCGAAGCGGTGAGGAACACGAGACCTCCTTGTCAGGGTTCGCAGATCGTTCGCAGATCGTGCGAACCGGACCAGCTTGCAGTCCGCACGAGGGCATGTGGGTCAGTTATGAGCGATCGCGCACCAAAAGCGGGTGCGGCGTACGTCACGGCATGAGCCCACGTCGAATGATGACACCGGAGTCGGTGCGATGCCCGGGAGCGCGGGGATCGGGCGCGGGTCGTGGCGCGCATCGGGGCACGCGCGTGCGGCTCGGGTCGCCGGCCGAGGACGGCTCAGCGGGCGAGCAGCGGCAGGTCGTCGCTGCGTAGCCCGTCGGGATCGGCGAGCAACTGGGGAGCCGAGGCGCCGAAGGCGCGAGCGGCCCGGGTGGCCAGCCGATACGACCGGCGCCGGGTGCGCTGCGGGGGGTCGATGAGGGCGAATTCGGTACTCAACGGCCAGAACCGGCGGGTGCGCAGGCCGTCGGGGTGGAGTTCGCCGGTCTCCTCGTCGAGCCGGCGCAGGGTCACGCCCTGGGGCAGATCGGTGTGCACGCCGACCGTCACGCGAGCCCGGCCGCGGTAGTTCAGGAGTTCGGCCCGCCGGTGCAGGTACACCTGCACCTCGATGAGAATCGCCTCCAGGTCGCAGAGCATGACGTGGGAGGAAGCGCGCGGCACGCCGGGCAGCCAGCCGTAGCGGGCGCCGGCGACCACGACCCGCCGGGGCTCCAGGCGCAGGGCTTCGAGAACGTCGATCTCGCCGGGGGATCGCTCGGTGTAGGCGCTCAGGCTGCCGCCATCCTCGCTGCAGGCGACCGTCGGGGTCGTGCTGGTGTAGGCGAGCGGTCCGATCGGCACGTCGCCGGCCTCGAACGCGCCGAGCATGAGTTGCGCGAGGTCGTCGGGCCCCACGGCCGGCGCGGACCGCAGGTCGAGAAACTGGCCCAGCGCGACGACGCAGGCCGTGCGCGAGGTGTCGATGAAGTCGAGAACGGGGCGCACGGCGGACAGAAACGCCTCGGGCGTCGGCGAGCCACCTGCCGTGTCGAAGTCCATCGAATCGGCCACCGCCTCACTGTAAGTCGCCCACACCCGGGAAAGCTCGGGAGCCCGGGTGGGATGCCGGTTTTATCACGGATGCTATTGGCTGGTCGCGGCGTGCGGATCCGCCTCCGGGCACAGAGTTTGTCGCGGCACGAGTCGCGGCCGCCTGTCGGGCTCGGGGTGCGCGCGGTGTCGGCTCGGCAGACGCGGAGGCGGCTCGCGGCCTAGCGTGGGGTGCAGATCGCCCGCCACGAGACCCGACGAACCCACGAGACCCACGAGACCCACGAGACCCAGGAGACCGGCAGTGAGCCACCCGCAGGCGCCCAGGAGAATTCACCCGCTCGACCTCGCCGACATCGACGACCAGCTCAGCGAGGAGGAGCTCGCGGTGCGTGAGGCGGTGCGGGCGGTGTGCGACAAGGAGATCGACCCGCACGTCGCCGAGTGGTTCGAGCGCGGGGAACTGCCGCAGGTGCGCGAATTGGCGCGCACCCTCGGCGAGGTCGGCCTGCTCGGCATGCACCTGGACGGGTACGGCTGCGCGGGCATGAGCGCCGTCGACTACGGGCTGGCCTGCCTGGAGCTGGAGGCCTCCGACTCCGGCATCCGCTCGCTGGTGTCGGTGCAGGGGTCGCTGGCGATGTTCGCGATCTGGCGGTTC
>JBDIAM010000445.1:0-2967 GCA_039812445.1 Piscicoccus intestinalis
CGGCGGCCCGGTAGCTCGGCTCGGCGGCCCGGCAGCCCGGCCGGGCTTGAAGCCTCCGCTCGGTGCCGGCTTTCGCGTGGTCGGTGTTCCCGTCGGCGGTCGGGTCGATCGCCGAATCGATCCACAGGCTCTGTCGGCGTCTGCAGCTATCCACAGGCGGGCGGCAGGGTCTGGTGGCGGCCCGGCTCCGCGGCGAGCCTGGTCTGCACGGCTCGACCCCGACGAAGGAGCGGAGGACCGTTCGGGCCGCGGAGCGAAAGGGAACTACCGATGAACGAGACCTACGTGACGATCCTCGGCAATGTGGTCGACGAACCGGTGCTGCGCGCCACCAGCTCCGGCGACCCGTTCGTCACCTTCCGGCTCGCCTCGACGCCGCGCCGGCGCCGGCCGGGCAGCAACGAATTCGTCAACGCCGACTCGAACTTCTACGACGTCGTGGCGTTTCGGCAACTCGCGCTGCACGCCGGCTCGAGCGTGCGCAAATCGCAGCCGCTGATGGTCTACGGGCAGCTGCGGGTGCAGCAGTGGAGCAGCGGCGACAAGCGCGGCACCAGGGTCACCGTCGAGGCCACGAGCATCGGCCACGACCTGAGGCGCGGGATCGCCGACTTCTCCAAGCGCATGCCGTTCGGGTTGCCGCCCGCGCCCGCCGAACCCGCGTCGGCGACCGGTACCGGGCCGCGCAACGGTGACGTGGCTCGCGGCGACGTGGCTCGTGAACCCGCGGCCCTGCAGATCGCGCGCCCCGAACCCGACGCGGACTCCCGGCCGATCGCGGGGTGAGCCGGTCGCGGACCGTCTCCGAACGGGTGGCCGCCGGTCCGTACGACCGGCGGCCACCCGGCTCACCCTGGTCCGGCGGATTCGGTGCAGGGGCGGGGCGCCGGATAGCCTTGCGGACCATGGCCGAGTTCATCTACACCATGACCAAGGCGCGCAAGGCGGTCGGCGACAAGCTGATCCTCGATGACGTGTCGATGTCGTTCTACCCGGGTGCGAAGATCGGCGTCGTCGGACCGAACGGCGCGGGTAAATCCACCATTCTGAAGATCATGGCCGGGCTCGACCAGCCCTCGAACGGCGAGGCGAGGCTCTCGCCCGGATACAGCGTCGGCATCCTGCAGCAGGAGCCGCCGCTCGACGAGACCAAGACCGTGCTCGGCAACGTGGAGGAGGGCCTCGGCGACATCAAGGCCAAGGTCGACCGGTTCAACGAGATCTCGGCGGAGATGGCCGATCCGGATGCCGACTTCGACAAGCTCATGGCCGAGATGGGCACCCTGCAGGAGGCGATCGACCACGCCGACGCCTGGGACCTGGACTCCCAGCTCGAGCAGGCGATGGACGCGCTGCGCTGCCCGCCCGGCGACGCCGACGTCTCGGTGCTCTCCGGCGGTGAACGCCGCCGGGTCGCCCTGTGCAAGCTGCTGCTGTCCAAGCCCGACCTGCTGCTGCTCGACGAGCCGACCAACCACCTCGACGCGGAGTCGGTGCAGTGGCTCGAGCAGTTCCTCGCGAGTTACCCCGGCACGGTACTCGCCGTGACCCACGACCGGTACTTCCTCGACAACGTCGCCGGCTGGATCGCCGAGGTCGACCGTGGCCGGCTGTACCCCTACGAGGGCAACTACTCGACGTACCTGGAGAAGAAGGCGGCCCGCCTCCAGGTGCAGGGCAAGAAGGACGCCAAGCTGCAGAAGCGCCTCAAGGACGAGCTCGAGTGGGTGCGCTCCAACGCCAAGGGCCGGCAGGCCAAGAGCAAGTCGCGGCTGGCCCGGTACGAGGAGATGGCGGCGGAGGCCGAGCGCACCCGCAAGCTCGACTTCGAGGAGATCCAGATTCCGCCGGGACCGCGGCTGGGCAGCACGGTCATCGAGGTCAACGGCCTCACCAAGGGCTTCGGCGACCGCGTGCTCATCGACGACCTGAGCTTCACGCTGCCGCGCAACGGCATCGTCGGCGTCATCGGCCCCAACGGCGTCGGCAAGACGACGCTGTTCAAGACCATCGTCGGCCTCGAGGAGCCCGACTCGGGCTCGGTGAAGATCGGTGAGACCGTCAAGATCAGCTACGTCGACCAGTCCCGCGAGGGGCTGGAGGCGAACAAGTCGCTGTGGGAGGTCGTCTCCGACGGGCTCGACTACATCCAGGTCGGGCAGGTGGAGATCCCCTCGCGCGCCTACGTGAGCCAGTTCGGCTTCAAGGGCCCGGACCAGCAGAAGAAGGCCGGGGTGCTCTCCGGCGGCGAGCGGAACCGTCTCAACCTCGCGTTGACCCTCAAGCAGGGCGGCAACCTGTTGCTGCTCGACGAGCCGACCAACGACCTCGACGTCGAGACGCTCGGCTCGCTGGAGAACGCGCTGCTGAACTTCCCGGGCTGCGCCGTGGTCATCAGCCACGACCGGTGGTTCCTCGACCGCGTCGCGACGCACATCCTCGCGTACGAGGGCACCGACGAGAACCCGGCGGCCTGGTACTGGTTCGAGGGCAACTTCGAGGCCTACGAGAAGAACAAGATCGAGCGCCTCGGCGAGGAGGCGGCTCGCCCCCACCGCGTGACCCACCGCAAGCTCACCCGCGACTGAGAGCGACCCTCAACCCACGACGACTGACAACGACCCAACGACCCTGAAAACTGCGTGTCGTGGTCGGAACTGCGGTTCGTGCCGCAGGTCTGACCGCGACACGCAGTTTTCAGTTCGGGGGTGGGCTGCTCAGTCGAAGTCGAAGATCGAATGCCGGTCGTAGAAGCTGAGCACGAACCGACACTGCCGGCAGATCATCAGCGTCATGCGGTGGCTGGTGAAACCCCACCGGGAGTCCTGCCGCGACTCCTCGCGCTGGAACTCCATGCACCCGCACAGCGGGCATCGCAGCGGAGGCCGTTCGCGGCCCTGTCCGCCGACCCGATCCTGAATGCTCATCGTCGTTCCTTTCGGCTCGAGCCCATCCCCATCGACCTGC
>JBDIAM010000446.1:0-2966 GCA_039812445.1 Piscicoccus intestinalis
GACGTGATCGTGAAGACGTGGTCGAAGTTCTGCACGATGTTGATGGCGCCGAGCAGCCCGGCGAGCTCGATGAACGGGCGCAGGTGCGGCAGCGTCATGTGGATGAAGATCTGCCAGGCGTTCGCGCCGTCGATGCGGGCCGCCTCGACGACGTCCAGCGGCCGGCTCTGCAGGCCCGCGAGCAGGATGAGCATCATGAACGGCGTCCACTGCCACACGATCGCGATGACCACCGACCAGAACGGCCACTGACTGATCCAGTCCGGCTGCGGCGCGCCCGCCCCGAACACCCACGTCAGCACCCCGTTGAGGAGCCCGTACACCGGGTTGTAGACGGCGTGCTTCCACAGCAGCGCGGCTGCGATCGGCACGAGCAGGAACGGCGTGATCATCATCGTGCGCACGATGCCGCGGCCGAGGAACTGCCGGTCGAGCAGCAGCGCCATGACGAGCCCGCCGAGCAGCGAGAGAAGCACGACCGCGGCGGTGAGCAGGGCGGTGACCAGGATCGCGCTGCGGGCGTCGGGGTCGGCCAGCACGTACCCGTAGTTCGCGAAGCCCGCGAAGTAGATGTCGTTGGGGTAGTAGGCGTTCCAGTTCATGAACGAGATCACGATCGTCGTCACGAACGGGATCTGCGTCATGAGGATGACGAGGATGAGAGCCGGCAGCAGCGGCATGCGCCTGGCCCACGCCCCGGTGCGGTGCAAGGCGTTGCGGTTGGTCGCCGGTTGGGTCACCGCAGCGCGACCGCTGCCGGGCCGGGGAGGGGTCTGGGGAGTCTGGGTGGCGGTCATCGCTGCTGGTACTTCCGTCCCACGAGTTCGGCGGCCGTCTGACCCTTGTCGAGCGCCTCGGCGACCGTGGTCTGGCCCGCGATCGCTGCGCTGACGTCCTGGCTCACGCTCGTGCCGAGAGCCGGGAACTCGGGGATGTCGATGAACTGGATGCCGGGAGCCGGTCGCGGCTGCAGGCCGGGGTTGTCGGGGTCGGCCGACTCGATGGCGGCCTTCTCCACGTCGGCGAAGGCCCCGGCGACCCGTTGGTACTCGGGCCGGTCGTACGTCGAGGCGCGTTTGCCGCCAGGCACATTCGCCCAGCCGACCTGCTCCCCGACGAGCTGCTCGTACTCCTTGCTGGAGGCCCACGAGATGAACTGCCAGGCGGCGTCCTTGCGCGGGCTGGCGGCCTGCACGGCCCAGGCCCAGGTGTACAGCCACCCCGAGCTCTTCGTCTTGACGACCGGTGCCGCGACGTAGCCGAAGTTGCCGCGGTGCGGAGAGTCCGCGGCCTCGAGGGAGCCGGCCGCCGAGGTCGCGTCGTACCACATGGCGGTGCGGCCGGTGACCAGGCTGTTGAGGCACTCGGTGAACCCGGACTGGGCCGCGCCGGCCTGCCCGTGCGCGCGGACGAGGTCGACGTAGAAGGTGACGGCCTGGGTGAACTCCGGGGAGTTGACCCCGGCGGACCAGTCGGCGTTGAACCAGGTGCCACCGAACGTGTTGACGACGGTGGTCAGCGGGGCGAACACCTGCCCCCACCCGGGCTGGCCGCGCAGGCAGATGCCCTTCATGCCCGGCTGCGCCCCGTCGAGCTGGGCCGCGATGTCGGCGACCTGCTGCCACGTCGGGTTCGGCGGCATGTTGATGCCCTTGGCGTCGGTGACGTCCTTGCGGTACATGAGAAAGCTCGACTCGCCGTAGAACGGCTCGGCGTAGACGTTGCCGTCGACCGACAGCGACTGCGTCATCGGCCCGAGGATGTCGCCCTGGTCGAAGTCGGGGTCTTGCGCGATGTAGTCGTTGAGCGGCGCGACCCAGCCCGCCTTGCCGTAGATCGGCACCTCGAAGTTGCTCAGCGACGCGACGTCGTAGAGCCCGGCCTGCGCCGAGAACTCCTGGCTGATCTTGCTGCGCACGTCGTTCTCGGGCAGCGTCGTGAAGTTCACCCGGATGCCGGTCTTCGCGGTGAAGTTGGCGGCGGTCAACCGCTGCAGGTCCATCATCTGCGGGTTGTTGACCATGAGCACGTTGACGGCATTGGCGTCGTCGCCCCCGGCCAGGCCCGCGCCACCGAACCCGGCGCAGCCGCTCAGCGCGACCGTTCCTGCCGTGGCGAGCGTGACGGCAGCCAGCGCCACCGTTCTCGTCGGTCTCCTGCGCACACGCCCTCCCCGTTGAGGATGCTCATCTGAGCACAATTGGTGCACACATGTTGTACACGGAGCATTCATAGTCGGAGCCGAGTTTCCTTGTCAATAGCCCGTTCTGCCTGTCTCGGGCGGCCGGATGGCGGCACCGTGGGGGGTGACACGTGTGAGGTTCGGTCCCGTCGGGTCCATGTGCGCGAGGACGCGGCCGTAGGCTGGCACGGCAGAGCAGCTCGGAGGCCGATCACATGAGCGAGCAGGCACACCACGATCGCGCGACGGGCCGCGGGCCCGAGCCCGCGGGAAGCCCGCCGACCGGTCCCCGGCACGCGCTGCTGCTCGGCACGGTCGCCCGGCGCTTCTACCTCGAGGGCGCGACGAAGGTGCAGATCGCCGACCAGCTCGGGCTGAGCCGCTTCAAGGTGGCTCGGCTCCTGGAGGAAGCGCTCGCCGGCGGTCTGGTGCGCATCGAGGTCGGCGCGCCCGGCGGCCTGGACACCGACCTGTCCACGCGGCTGGCCGCCCGGCTCGGGCTGCGCGACTGTCTCGTCGTCGACACCGCGGGGCGCTCGGTGCCGGAAGCCCGCCGCCAGCTCGGCCGCACCTCGGCGGACTATCTCGCCGAGGTCATCACCGTCGACGACGTGCTCGGCCTGCCGTGGTCACGCGAGGTCTACGCGATGGTGCAGGCCCTGACGAGCCTGCCGCCGGTGGAGGTCGTGCAGCTGTGTGGCGCTCAGCAGCTGCCCGACGACGACGCCAGCGCCGTCGAGGTCGTCGTCCAGGCGGCCCGACTCGCCGGAGGCCGCGGCCACGT
>JBDIAM010000447.1:0-2958 GCA_039812445.1 Piscicoccus intestinalis
CTCGGCAAGCCCCACGGCGAGCCAGGATGCGCCGGCCCGCCCCGCCCGGCGGGCGCACGGGGGCGGCAACTGGCGCAGCCTCGTGCTGTCGATGCTGGTCGTGCTCGCCGTCGTGCTCGCGTGGCTGTCGCTCATGCCGCGCCCGGCCCGGATCGAGCGGCCGACGGTCGACGTGGCCGCCTCGGCGGACTATCTGCTCTCCAGCACCGGGGTGCGGGTGCTCGTCCCCACGGTGGCTGCGCCGTGGCGGCCGACGAGCGTGCGCACGACCGAGGACGCGGGGCTGCCCGGGTGGCACGCGGGCTGGACCCAGAGCGACGACGAGACCGCATACATCGGTGTGGAACAGGCTCCCGCACGGGACGCGACGACCGATCAGCAGTGGACCAACGCCCAGATCCCGTCGGCGCGGCAGTCCGACACCACGCAGATCGGCGGGCGGGAGTGGCGCGTCTACACGACCGCCGAGGAGCCGGTGCGCACCAGCCTGGTCGGCACCGTCGACGGCACGCTGGTCGTCGTGACGGGCCTGACCGATCTCGACACGCTTTCGGCCGTGGCGGCCTCCCTGCGGCCGTACCAGCCCGGCTCCGCACCGTCGCCGACCTCCTGAGGCGGTCGCGGCGTCCCCGCGATCCCGTTGTGCCGCCGCCCCGTTCGACGCGCTCGGCGCACTACCCTCGACCGGCATCGGCGGCGGCCAGGTCCGCCGCACCCGCATCATCGGACAAGGGAGTTTGAGGATGTCGACGCACGAGACGAATTCCGGTGTGCCCGAAGGGACCACGCCGGTGTCGACCACACCCGAGGCGCAGGCGGGCGGCGGTCAGGACGCCTGGACGACGGCGCAGGACTGGTTGGACCGCCTCGAGCAGGCCGTCGCCTCCGGATCGGCGGGCCGGGTCGTGGACCTGTTCGGCGCCGAGTGCTTCTGGCGAGACCTGGTGTCGATGACGTGGAACCTGCACACGGCGGAGGGCCCTGCTGCGATCCAGGCGATGCTCGAGGCCGTTCCCACCGACTCCTGGCCCACGCAGCCGGTGCTGACGGCCGCCGACACCGCCGACGGCGTGACGACCCTGCGATTCACCTTCCAGAACGCCACCTTCACCGGCAAAGGCATCGCGCGGCTGCGCGACGGCGCGTGCTGGACCTTCCTGACCAGCGCGCAGGAGCTGCGCGATCATCCCGAGCCGCGCGGGCGCCGGCGCGTCCTCGGCGCCGAGCACGGCGTCAACGTCAGTTCTGAGAACTGGCTCGACCGCCGCACGCGGCGCCGGGAGAGCTTCGGCATCGACGAGCAGCCCTACGTGCTCATCGTCGGCGGTGGGCAGGGCGGCATCTCGCTGGCGTCCCGGTTGCGGCGACTCGGCGTGCCGAGCCTGGTCATCGACAAGCACCCGCGGCCCGGGGACCAGTGGCGCAACCGCTACCACTCGCTGTGCCTGCACGACCCGGTCTGGTACGACCACCTGCCGTACCTGCCGTTCCCCGACGACTGGCCGGTGTTCTCGCCCAAGGACAAGATCGCGGACTGGCTGGAGAGCTACGTCTCGGTGATGGAGTTGGACTACTGGCCGAGCACCGGGGCGGTCGACGCCTCCTTCGACGAGGGCACCGGCACGTGGAGCGTCACCGTCGAGCGCGAAGGCCACGAGCGGGTGCTTCGTCCCACCCATCTCGTGCTGGCGACCGGCATGTCCGGCATCCCCAACATGCCCGACATCCCCGGCGCGGACGTCTTCGCGGGCGACCTGCATCACAGCTCGGCCCACCCCGGCGGGGAGCGGTATCGCGGCAAGAAGGCCGTGGTCATCGGGTCCAACAACTCCGCGCACGACATCTGCGCGGACCTGTGGGAGAACGGGGCCGACGTGACGATGCTGCAGCGCAGCTCGACCCACATCGTGCGCTCCGACTCGCTCATGGAGCACGTGCTCGGTCCGCTGTACTCCGAGGACGCGCTGGAGTCCGGTATCGACCACGAGACCGCCGACCTCATCTTCGCCTCGATCCCGTACCGGATCCTGCCCGACTTCCAGCGGCCGGCGTTCGACACGATCCGCGAGCAGGACAAGGACTTCTACCAGGCGCTCGCGGACGCCGGTTTCCAGCTCGACTTCGGCACCGACGACTCCGGGTTGTTCCTGAAGTACCTGCGCCGCGGGTCCGGCTACTACATCGACATCGGCGCCTCCGACCTCGTGGCCCGCGGCGAGATCAAGCTCGTCTCACCGGCGGTCGTCTCGCACCTGACGGAGCGCGGGGTGGTGCTCGAGGACGGCACCGAACTGGAGGCCGACCTCGTGGTGGCGGCGACCGGCTACGGCTCGATGAACGGCTGGGCGGCCCAGCTGATCAACCAGGAGGTCGCCGACCGCGTCGGCAAGTGCTGGGGCATGGGCTCGGACACCCCGAAGGACCCCGGACCGTGGGAGGGTGAACTGCGCAACATGTGGAAACCCACGCAGGTGCCCAACCTGTGGTTCATGGGCGGCAACCTGCACCAGGCCCGGCACTACTCTCGGTACCTCTCGCTGCAGCTCAAGGCCAGGTTGGAGGGAGTGGAGACCCCCGTCTACGCCCTCGCCGAGAGCCACCACACGCAGTAGCTCACTCCTCGGTCTGCGCGCCGGCGGCGCCCTGCTCACCGGCGGGCCCGCTGCGCTCGGGCCGGTCGGTCTCGTCGGGCCGGGTCGTGCCGTCGAGGCGGGCCTGGGCGCCGTCGAGCCAGCTGGTGCAGTGGGCGGCGAGGGCCTCGCCGCGTTCCCACAGGGTCATCGAGGCCTCGAGGCCGAGTTGGCCGCTCTCGAGGCGGGCGACGATGCCGACGAGTTCGTCGCGGGCCTGCTCGTAGGACAGCGTGGAGACCTCGGGCAGGTCGCCGGTGGCGGTGGAGGATTCGGGCATGATCACGCCTTCGCGTCGGTAGCGGTCGGAGTCGGGGTGGCCGGGTCG
>JBDIAM010000448.1:0-2954 GCA_039812445.1 Piscicoccus intestinalis
TTCAGCCGCGGCAGGTACTCCTCGACGGCGGCGAGCACGAGCGGCGGCGCGGCGTGCCGCCCGATCGCCTCGCGCGCCCCGGCCGCGACCTCGCGCACGAACTTCTCCAGCTGCACCGAGGAGACGTCGGCGCCGTGGCCGTGGTGCCCCGCGGTCTGCCCGCCGGCGCCGGGGCGCGGCTGGTGCTGATGCTGCAGCTGCGACTCGCGCACGTTGCGGCGCTCCATGTCGTCGATGTCGGCGGGCGTGTCGCCCAACGGCATCGGCGTGATCGAATGCGGCGTCGCGTCGAAGAGCCGCACCTGCTTCTGGCTCAGGGCGAGCACGACGAACCGGTCGTCACCGGCGGCGATCGGCACGAGCGGCACGAGGTGTGCCACCGCGCCAGTGACGCGCGCCGGCTCCACCGACCGGGCCAGCCGGAAGGTGCGTATGCCGGCCGGGGAGGCGAAGATCGCCAGCCCGTCGGCCTGCTCGTCCCACACCGGTGGGTCCTCCTGAAGGGCGCGCACCGGCGCGAGGATCTCCTGCGCTTGCTGCTCCGACGCCCCGGCGGCGACGAGCTCGTCGGCCGCCGGCTCCAACAGTGCCCGCAACTCCAGCGGCGCCCGCTCGGACTCGGGCCGGTGCCGGGCGGTGGGCACATAGAACGACACGACCGGGGCGGGCAATTCGGCCAGTGCGCGCAGGGTTTCGGGCGTGACGTGGTCGACGATGTCCTGGAACTGGGCCGTGTCGGTCATGGTCCTCCTTGGTCAGGCGTGTGCGAATGTCTGATTCCATGGTCCGCGCGCGAGGGCCGGGCGCGCATCGGGGCAGGCTCCCACGACGCCTCAGGAGCACCCCAATCGCCTGCGTGACAACGACTTCGGAGCCGGCCGCAGCCGTAGCGGGCCGGACCGGGAGCCGGTCACTGCAGCGCGGAGGTCAACCGCAGCACGTTCTCCAGGTAGCGCACGTAGAGGGGCCGGGCCTCCCACTCGACGAGGCTCAGCTCGCTACTGGCCTCCCGATACCCGGCGGCGACCTCGCGCAGCCGACGCGGCAGGTCGCCACCGGCTCCCATGAGGCTGATCTCGTAGTTGAGGTTGAACGAGCGCAGGTCCATGTTGCTCGACCCGATGACCGCGACCTCGTCGTCGAGGGTGAGGAACTTGGAGTGCAGCACGTACGGCGCCGGGTAGCGGTGGATGCGCACCCCGGCCTCGAGCAGCACGCGGTAGTAGGAGGATTGGGCGTACTGGACCATGAACTGGTCGGCCTTCTCGCCGACGAACAGCTCGACCCGCACGCCGCGATGGGCGGCGGTCGTCACCGCCTCCAGGATGGCCTCGTCGGGCACGAAATACGGGCTGACGATGAGCAGTTCGCGTTGGGCGCGGTGGATGAGCGAGGTGAACAGGCGCAGGTTGGGTTGGGTCGGGTAGCCGGGGCCGGAGGGCACCACCTGCAGCGCGTTGCACGATCCGCCGATCGGCTGCGGCTCGAAGGTCTCGAAATACCGCTCGGCGGGCAGCTCCTCGCCCGACTCGGTGTACCAGTCGACCGCGAACACCGATTCCACCGGCCCGACGATCGGGCCGGACAGGCGCACGACGGTCTCGCGCCACTGTCGGCCGATGCGGGCGTTGCGGGCGCTGAGGTAGTGCGGGCCGATGAGGTTGAGCGAACCGAGATAGGCGGTGCGGCCGTCGATGACGATGATCTTGCGGTGGTTGCGCAGGTCGAGCCGGCGCCAGCGCCGTCGCAGCGGGTCGATCGGCAGCATGAGGTGCCAGTCCAGGCCCATGTCGTCGAGGCGGCGGCGCATGCGGCCGAACCCGCGGTAGCCCCGCGAGCCCAGGTGGTCGACGAGCAGCCGCACCTCGACCCCGCGCTGGTGGGCGCGGGCGAGCGCGGCGAAGACGACCTCGCTGACCTCGTCCCACGCCGCGATGTACATCTCCACGTGCACATAGCGGCGCGCGCCGTCGATGGCCGCGGCGATGTCGGCCATCATCGGCCGGTAGTCGGTGAGCACCTCCTCGACGGAGCCGGGCACGCACGGCAGCGAGGTGAGCTGCCGGTTGAGGGTCATGATCGAGACGAGACTCGCGGGCAGATCCGCCTCCGGCGGCACGGTCGGCAGGTGCGCGAGGCCGTCGTCGAGTTCCTGGTTGGCCTCGGCCTGGATGCGGTGCCGGCGCGCGTTGACGCGGCTGCTGCCGAGCAGCAGGAACAGGGGCAGCCCGACGATCGGCAGGAACAGGATCAGCAGCAGCCACGCCGACGACGACGACGGGCGGCGGTTCTCGGGCACGACCCCGACGGCGATGGCCTTGATGACGAAATCGCCGACGATGATGACGGTTTCGATCAGGGCCGCGAGGTCGACGCCGTCCACACCCGCCATGCCGTCCACCGGCGCCTCCTGTGGGCTCGTGCTCGTCGTGGCGGTCTCGTCGCGGGGCCGATCCGCCCGCAAGGCTGTGGTGGATCGGTTCCTCCCAGCAGCTCTCAGGCTCGTTCAGGGCCGTGCGAGGGCAGCGGTCTCGGCGGCGCTGAACAGGCGCGAGCGGATGAGAAACCGCCGCCCGGTGGGAGCCTCGAGGGAGAACCCGCTGCCGCGGCCGGGCACGACGTCGATCGTCAGGTGCGTGTGGGCCCAGCGCTCGTGTTGCGAGCGCGACATCCACACCGGTACCGGGCGCTCCAGCCCGATCGGCAGATCGGCCAGATGCACATCGCTGGAGCCGGTGCGAAACTCCCCGTCGGGGTAACACATCGGGGCGCTGCCATCGCAGCAGCCGCCGGACTGGTGAAACATCAGCGGCCCGTGCTGCTCGGTGAGTTCGCGCAGCAGCTCGACCGCCTCCGGGGTCGCGGCGACCCGCGCGACGGCCGGGGCGTCGACCTCGATGGCGGGGGTCACCGCGGCCAGCGACTGCGCGGCGCTGCGGTGGGTCGTGTCCTCG
>JBDIAM010000449.1:0-2930 GCA_039812445.1 Piscicoccus intestinalis
GGCCCCGAGCGTCGGGGGCGCCGTGCTCGCCGCGGAAGGCGGCTGGATGCGGTGCGCGGGTACACGGCGCTGCTGGCCGCGCTGCTGCCGCTCGTGCTCGCCGCGTCGTGGTGGGCGCATCCCCCGACGGCGGGCGAACTGTCCGGGCTGCTCGTGTTGCTCGCGCTGGGCCTGGCGAGCGCGCGGCTGCGTGACCTCGGCGGCGAATCCCAGATCGACCTGTCGTTCACCGCCGCGATCCTGCTGTCGGCGATCCCGCTGGCCGGTCCCGTCGGAGCCGGTGCGCTCGGCGCCGTCATCCCGCTGTTCGAGGCGCGCCGCGCGGGGCTCGCCGCGACGGTCTTCAACAGTGCGATGACCGGTCTCGTCGGGGCGGTCAGCGGCCTGGGCTACATCGCGGCCGGCGGCTGGGTGCCGGTGCCGTCGGACGGTGACGGTGGCCGCGAACTGCTGCTGCACGTCGGGCTGCCGTTGCTCGCCGCGGACGTGCTGCTGTGCCTGGTCAACGCGGTGCTCGTCGCGATCATGATCCGGCTCCACGCGCCGCCGGGGACCCGGCTCGAGCTCGAGCCGTTCATCGCGCCGCTGCCGGTCTATCTCGGTTACGCGGTCACCGCCTTCGTGTTCGTCGTCCTCTGGGGGCCCGGCGGATTGCACGTGCTCACAGCGGCCTTCATCGTGGCCCCCCTGCTCGTCGCGCGGTGGGCGTATCTGCAATACATCGGTCAGGTGAAGGCCCGGCAACGCATTCTCGATACCCTGGCGGCCGCCGGGGAAAATCGCGACGGATCGGTCGCCCGAAATCTGCGGATCGCCGCACTCATCCGGATCTTCGAGCCGCATCTGCCGTTGACGCGGCGCGGTGAGGTCGCGTTGCGCTACGGCGCCTCCCTGCACGACATCGGAATTGTCGCGATTTCCCGGGAGATCCGGCAGCGGCGGCCGGAGGAGTTGACCGATCCCGAACTCGCGACCGTGCGCTCGCACGCCGACACCGGCTACGAGGCGATCCGCGATATCGACTTCCTCGGCGACGCGGTGGCGGCCGTGCGCCACCACCACGAGCGCTGGGACGGCAGCGGCTACCCCGACGGCCTGAGCGGGCTCGCGATCCCGCTGCCCGCCCGCGTGCTCGGCATCGTCGACGCCTATGAGGCGCTCGCCTGGGAGGACGACACCCCCTGCCCGGTCGGCCACGACGCCGCGATGGCCCAGATCCACCGCCGCAACGGCCGCGACTTCGACCCCCAGCTGGTCGAGGCGTTCGACCGCGCGATGTCGTCCCCGGCGGGCCGCCGCCTCGTCACCGACGGCGTCGACACCGGGCCCGTGCAGCGCCGCAGCGGGCGCCGCCCCCCGCTTCGGCACGCCTCGCCGTTCGTCGGCGACGCGATCTCGCGGGCCCAGGGGCACCCCGGTTCGGTGGGGCCGGACGGGCCCGACGGGTGGGACGGGTCGCCGGGGTCGGTCGGGTCGTCCGTGTTGTCGGGGTCGGGGTCGGGTTCGGAGGCGGACCGCCCGGTCCTGACGCCCGCGGTGCGCAGCGACTCGGCCTCGCTGGCACTCATGGTGCCGAGCGCCGCCCGGTCGTCGGCGGCCGCCGACCCGCTCGACGGCGCCGCCGAGGGCGCCACCGGGCGACTGGCCTGGGTGGTCGCCTCCGTGGCCGTGCTGCTGCTCGTCGTGCTGGCCGTGAGCGGAGACCGACCGCACGCCGAATACGCCGAGCGCACTGTGCTGCTCGTGTACTTCGTCACGCTGTTGGCCGCCGAGCGTTTCCGGATGCGGCTGCGGTGGCGGCTGCAGACCGCGCCGACCGCGTGGGCGGCCGGGATGGCACTCGCCCTGACGATCGGTCTCCCGTCCACCAGCCCGCTGCGGCTCGACACCATGAGCATCCTCGCCGTGGTCGTCGCGGCCCAGGTCGTCGACTGGTTCACGGTGCGTCGCGGCGCGCCCGCCCAGCTGCGGCGCGAGGCCCTCACCGACGCGGTGATCCGCTCGACGTCGGTGCTGTGCGTCTGCCTCGTCGTGCGCGACCTGCCGTGGGCGGGGCGGCCGTTGCTGGAGTGGCTCGTGGAGTGGCCGCCGTGGCTCACCGCGATGACGATGATGTCGATCCTGTCGGTCGTGCTGCTCGCGGAGGCGCCCGTGCGGGCGTGGGCGCGGGCCCGCGGCGGACGGTCCGTGCTGTCCCGGGAGATCCTCGAGGAGATCCGAGGCAGCCTGGCGCTCAGCACGGCGATGGCGGCCACCGGTGTGCTGCTGGCGATGGCCGAGGGCGTGCTCGGCCTCGTCGCCGTGCCGCTGCTGCTCCTGCCGCTGGCCGTCTCCCAGCTGGCGATGGGCCGGTTCGGGCGCACCAACCTGGCCTACCGGCAGAGCGTGCGGGCGCTGTCGCGGCTGCCCGAGCTCGCCGGTCTCGTCGCCCCGGGACACGCGGGCCGGGTCTCCGACCTGGCGGTCGCGATCGGGGTGCGTCTCGGGCTGCCCGACCGTGAGGTCGTCGACCTCGAGTACGCGGCGTTGCTGCACGACATCGGGCAACTCGCGCTGCGCCGACCGCTGCCCGGCGGCGCCACCGTGCTGGCCGCGGCGACCGACCAGGAACGCATCGCCCACAACGGGGCTCGCGTCGTCGAGCAGACCGGCACCCTGGCCGAGGTCGCGCGCATCGTGCGGCACCAGTCGATGCCCTACCACCGCATCATCGGCAGTCGCATCGACCTGCCCCTGGCCAGCCGCATCGTCAACGTCGCCAACGCCTACGACGACTACCTGCAGGTCGGTGGGGGAGCCGACCCGGCCGGCGCCGTCGAGCGCCTCTATCTCGGTCTGGGCCACGAGTACGACCCCCGCGTCGTGCGCGCCTGCGAATCCCACGTCCTCGGCGACTCCCCGCCACCCCCACCCCTCTGACGGCCGAAGGC
>JBDIAM010000450.1:0-2926 GCA_039812445.1 Piscicoccus intestinalis
TCGTTGGCGTCCCGCGCTCCCCGCTGTGCCTTCTGGACGACGTCCTCGGCCCCCATGATGTGTCCTTTCTCACCGGCGTCCGTGCCGATCCGCCGCACCGCGCGGCGCGGCCCGGGTCGCACCAGGGTACGGCGGTCGGTGGGGCACGCGCGGGCGCCCTGTGGGGTCGGTCGCGTGCCTGAAGGTGTGCATGAAAGCGGGCCGGACGGGGCACCCGTCGACGGAGCGAAGCTGACGCGGTTCGGCTCGAGGCCGGGTCCGTGCCCGGGATCAATGCCGACGTCAATGGCGTTGAATGCGTCAGCGCCGTGATCGGCGAGTGAATCGTAGAAGGAGACACACGTGGGGATCTTCGACAGGTTCGGCAAGGACGACGCGCCTGCCACCACCGGGCGCGCGGAGCCGGAGGGCGCCCTGGCCAACGCCGCCAACGGATTCGTCGAGCGGCTGCTCGACATCGGCATCGACGGGCGCGGCACCTTCGACTCCGCCCGCCAGGTCGCCGGCACCGTGCAGGGCCGCCACAGCGACCCGGAGCGGGCCATCGACGAGATCGTCAACGACCACACGAAACTGGCGGCCGCGGGCGGGTTCGTTACGGGGCTGGGCGGATTCGTGACGCTGCCGGTCGCGTTGCCGGCCAACGTCGCGGGCTTCTACCTGCTCGCCACCCGGATGGCGGCCTCGATCGCCGCGGTGCGCGGTTACGACGTCGACCACCCCAGCGTGCGGTCCGCCGTGCTGCTCTCCCTCGTCGGGGCCGAGGCCAACGACGTGCTGCGCAAGGCCGGCTACGCCTCCGGCGGCGGCCGCTTGGCGAGCTTCGCCACCCAGCGCCTGCCCGGTCCGGTGCTCATGGCCGTCAACAAGGGTGTCGGGTTCCGCATGATGACCCAGCTGGGCCGCAAGACGTTCGCCAAGCTGGGCCGCGGCGTGCCGCTCGCCGGGGGCGTCATCGGCGCGGGCCTCGACGGCTACATGATCCGCCAGATCGCCAACCACGTGCGCCGCGAGTTCCCGGCCAAGGACGCCGTCGGGGAGATCACCCAAGCCTGACCCCGTTTCTGTCCACAGGCTGCGCAGCGACTGTCGGTTATCCACAGATTTGCGCGGACCCCTCGCGAGGGGAGCCGGTGCGCGCAGGCTCGGGTACATGACCACAACGTCCCGCGCCCGCGACATGGGCGAACTGATCGTCCTCATCCCGTACGTGCTCGGCTACCACCCCGGGCCCGGCCTCGTTCTTGTCGGACTCACCGGCGGACGGGTCGGGCCCGTCGCGCGGATCGACCTGCCGGGCCGCGACGACCCCGACCCTGACCGCGTCCACGGCCTCGACGCCACCGTGCGCTCCATGGCCGCCGGCTGCGACCGGGGGTTCCTCATCGTCTTCGAGGCGTGGCGGGGCCAGGCCGGCTCCATGGAGGGCATCGTGCGGTGCAGCGCCGACCTCGCCGGTCTCGAGCTCGACGAGACGGTGCGCGTGCTCGACGACCGCTGGTGCTGGGTCGTCGACGGCGTCGAACACGCAGGCGGGCCGGTCCCCTCGATCGGCGACGTGCCGGGCGTCGCGGAGTTCGTCGCGGTGGGCCGGGCGCCGCTGCCGTCGCGGCACGCCGTCTCCGATGCCGTCACCGGACGCAGCGGCGACCTCACCGAGGTCGCTCGGCGGCTGGCGTCGCGGCGTCGGCGTGCCGCGCTCCGCGATCTCGTCTCGCCCGCCGGCCCGCGGATAGAGGGAGCGGCCCTCGACGAAGCCTTCGCGGCATGGCGCGCGCTGCTCGCGCCGCAGCGGGCGGGGCGCACGTCGTCGGGCGCGCGAACGGCTGGGGCGCGGACGGCTGGCGCGCGAACGGCTGGCGCGGTCGGCGAGACCCGCCGCGCGGACGGCCCGGTGCCCGCCGCCGACTCGCCCGCGACGCCTGCCGCGCCGGACGCGCCTGCCGTGCCTGCCGTGCCTGACGTGCCTGACACGCCTGGCGAGAGCCTCGATCCCGAGACCGTCGCGATCGCCCTACGCTCCCTCGACGATCACGAGGTGCGTGACGAGATCCTGGGGTGGGTCGCCCCGGACTGGGCGGCCGAACCCCTCGACATGCCCGAGCGCGTCCGCGGCCGGGCGGAGGCCGCGCTGGGCCCGGCGCAACGCGGCGAACGGATCGAGGGCCGGCAGCTCCTGGAGCGGATCGGCGCGATCGTGCGCGCGACTCCCGAGCCCGAACGGGCCGCGGTGCTCACCATGCTCGGGGTGTGTGCCTGGAACGAGGGAGACGGTGCGCTCGCCCGCGACGCGACGACCCGAGCCCTCGACCTCGACCCCGATTACGTGCTCGCCGGCCTCCTCATGGTCGCCATCATCAACTGCGTGCGCCCCGGCAGCGTCTCCCGGGACCAGCGCCGCGCCGCCTGAGATCGCCCACCCCATCGAGATCACCCACCCCACCCGAGATCGCCCGCTCCTCCTGAGATCGCCCGCTCCTCCTGAGATCGCCCGCTCCACCTGTCACGAGTCACGTCGTGCCGCCGGGCGTTCCGGGCCGCCGGTGCGGTGCTTTGCCCAGGTGGTCGGGGGCGCATCGGTTAACGTGCACAGTCGTCGGGTCTCGCGAGGCACGGCGGTGTTCGCGGGCAGCGTGCGTGCGTGAGCACTGCGCGCACCGGTGCGCACAGTGCTCGTCGGCGCTCGTCGGCGCCAGTCGGCGCTCGCGAGCGCTCGCCTGTGCTCCCCGCGTGGCCCGATGGTCCGGTGGCGTCGTGTGGCGCCGTCGTCGTCGTGCCCAGGAGGAGGGGATCGTCGTGGCCGTGATCGTCGGGTTCGTGCCCACGAAGGAAGGCAGGGCCGCGCTGCAGCGCGCGGCCCAGGAGTGTCTCATCAGGAACGCCAAGCTCGTCGTCGTCAGCTCGAGTCGAGGCGACCGGGAGCACG
>JBDIAM010000451.1:0-2920 GCA_039812445.1 Piscicoccus intestinalis
TCCACAGGCGGCGCCGCGGCGCCGAGCATCGTGTCGGACCTCGCGCATACCGTGGCGACCGTGACCGAGAACTCCCCGCCCCCGCCGGCGTCGGCGCCCACCGACGCGTCCCCGGCAAACGCCCCGAGCCCACTGGGGCCCGCCGACCGCGAGCGTGCCGACTCCGTCGTCGCGGCCCTGGCCGGCCCGGGCGCCCGATTACGCCCCGATCAGGAGTCGGCGGTCGCCGCCCTCCTGGAGCCGGCGGCCCGAGTGCTCGTCGTGCAGGCCACCGGCTGGGGCAAGTCGGCGGTCTACTGGGTCGCCACCGCGTTGCAGCGAGCGCGCGGAGCCGGGCCCACGCTCGTCGTCTCGCCCCTGCTGGCCCTCATGCGCGACCAGGTCGCCGCGGCCCGGCGCGCGGGCCTGCGCGCGGTGACGGTCAACTCCGGCAACGTCGACCTGTGGGCCGGCATCGAGGAGTCGTTGCGCGCCGACGAGGTCGACGTGCTGCTCGTCTCGCCGGAGCGGCTGGCCAATCCGGGGTTCGGGCGACGGGTGCTCGATCACCTGGCCGGGCGGCTCGGGCTGCTGGTCGTCGACGAGGCGCACGCCGTCTCCGACTGGGGGCACGACTTCCGGCCCGACTACCGCCGGGTGTCCGACGTGCTGCGCGACCTCAACCCGGGCACCCCCGTGCTGGCGACGACCGCCACCGCCAACGCCCGGGTCACGGCCGACGTCGCCGCGCAACTGGGGGAGTCGACGCTCGTGCTGCGAGGGCCGCTGTCGCGATCGTCCCTGGCGCTGCACGCGCTGCCCCCGATGTCGCCGCTGGAACGCTACGCGTGGGTGGCGCAGCACCTGCCGCACCTGCCCGGCTCCGGCATCGTCTACGTGCTCACGGTGGCCGACACCCACCGCCTCGTCGAGGCCGTGCGGGCGGTCCACGGGGCGGACGCGCCGGTGGCCGCCTACTCCGGCGGTCTGCCGATCGAGGAGCGCGAACGCCTCGAAGACGCGCTGCGCGACAACCGGCTCAAGGCGCTGATCGCGACCTCGGCCCTCGGCATGGGGTACGACAAACCCGATCTGGGTTTCGTCGTCCATGTCGGTGCCCCACCGTCGCCCGTCGCCTATTACCAACAGGTGGGTCGCGCGGGGCGGGCCATCGATCACGCCGCGGTCGCGGTGCTGCCCTCCGGCGCGGACACCGGGGTGTGGGAGTACTACGCCACGTCGACGCTGCCCGACCCCCGCCAGTGCGAGCGGCTGCTCGAGGCGCTGCGCGCGCAGCCCGAGCCGCAGTCGGTCGTCGCGCTGGAGGCCGGCACTGGCATCAGGCGGGGGCGCGTCGAGTTGCTCCTCAAACAGCTCGCCGTCGACGACGTGGTGCGCCGGGAGGTCGACGGATGGGTCGCCACCGGCCGCGAATGGCGTTATGACGCAGCGCATTACGAGGGCATCCTCGCGGGTCGTCGGCGGGAGGCGGCGATCATGACCGACTACCTCGACGGGCGCGCCTGCCTGATGGAACTGCTGGCCCGGTCGCTCGACGATCCGGAGGCCGGGCCGTGCGGCCGCTGCGGCGTGTGCACCGGGCGGCTGCCGGACGGGTGGGCGGCGCGCCCGTCCGGCGACGTCGTCGGGGCCGTGGCGCGCGTCTTGCGTTCGCAGCAGACGGTGCTCGAGCCCCGACGCATGTGGCCCGGCGGTGAATCCGGGTTGCGCGGGCGGATCGCCGCCGCCGAGGCCGCGGAGCCCGGGCGCGTGCTCGTGCACGCCGACGCCCCGGAGTGGTCCGAGGTCGTCCGCGGCTGCCTGACTCACGACGCCGACCCGCCTGCGGAACTCGCGCAAGCGGCCGTCGACGCGCTCGTTGCCTGGCAGGGCGACTGGCAGCAGCGGCCACAGGTCGTCGTCGACCTCGCCACCGCCGGGCTCGCCCGCGCCTGTGCCGCGATCGCCGATCACGTCGCGGCCGTCGGGCGGCTCGAGCGCGCGCACTGGCCCGCGCCGGCCGAGGCGACCGGCATCGAGGGCGACCGCGAGCTGGCGGGGGCGGCCCAGGTCGCCCGGTGGCTCGAGGCGCTCACCGTGCCCCCATCGGTGGCGTCGGCGGTCGACGATCGCGTCGTGCTCCTCGTTCTCGACGCGACGAGTTCCGGATGGGCGGTTACGGTGGCTGTCCGGGCCCTGCGCCGCTCCGGTGCCACAGAGGTGCTGCCTCTGCTGCTGCATCGGCGGCCCTGACCAGCGCCGACGCTCTCGGTCGCGACGTTTCGCGCGCCGCGGCGAGGCGCTGTGACGTCGATGTGAGCAGGCTCACGCGACGCCGGCGGGGACGCGGACGCGTAAACCTGTTGGCGCGCAGGACGAAACGTGTTTCCAGGATATTTCCCGCGAATACGCATAGTTCGACCGCGCGGCGGGCACTGTCGGGACGGCGGTCGATGCGAGTTCGCTCGGGTCGACCAACCCGCTCGGGGAAGGGCAGCGTGCTGATGCGCACCGCGTCGTCGCGATGCGACATCTCAGCCGAGCGCCCTCACGGCGACGTCGATGACGGCGCCTGCAGCCCCCCGGGGACCACTCACACAGAAGGAGCAGGATGTTCGGCAACGACATGACGCAGGACGACCTTCGCCGTCTCTACGACGCCAACGTCGTGGACGAGACCGGCGACAAGATCGGCGGTGTGGGACAGATCTACCTCGACGACCAGACCGACCGCCCGACCTGGGCGACGGTCAAGACCGGCCTGTTCGGCACGAAGGAGACCTTCGTTCCGCTCCAGGACGCGAGCCTGGACGGCGACGACATCCGCGTGCCCTACTCCAAGGGCTTCGTGAAGGACGCGCCGAACATGGACGCCGACCACCACATCACCGAGCAGGAAGAGGACGAGCTCTACCGCTACTACAACGTCGGTGGCACCGAC
>JBDIAM010000452.1:0-2918 GCA_039812445.1 Piscicoccus intestinalis
GCCTTCGGCCGTCAGAGGGGTGGGGGTGGCGGGGAGTCGCCGAGGACGTGGGATTCGCAGGCGCGCACGACGCGGGGATCGTACTCGTGACCCAGGCCCAGATACAGCCGCTCGATGGCACCGGCCGGGTCGGCTCCCCCACCGACCTGCAGGTAGTCGTCGTAGGCGTTCGCAACGTTGACGATGCGACTGGCCACCGGCAGGTCGATGCGACTGCCGATGATGCGGTGGTAGGGCATCGACTGATGCCGCACGATGTGCGCGACCTCGGCCAGCGTGCCGGTCTGCTCGACGACGCGAGCCCCATTGTGCGCGATGCGTTCCTGGTCGGTCGCGGCCGCCAGCACGGTGGCACCGCCGGGCAGTGGGCGCCGCAGCGCGAGTTGGCCGATGTCGTGCAGCAGCGCCGCGTACTCGAGGTCGACGACCTCACGGTCGGTCAACCCGAGGCGCACCCCGATCGCGACCGCCAGGTCGGAGACCCGTCCCGCGTGCCCCGGGGCGACGAGACCGGCCAGCTCGGGCAGTCGCGACAGCGCCCGCACGCTCTGCCGGTAGGCCAGGTTAGTGCGCCCGAACCGGCCCATCGCGAGCTGGGAGACGGCGAGCGGCAGCAGCAGCAACGGCACGGCGACGAGGCCGAGCACGCCCTCGGCCATCGCCAACAGCACGCCGGTCGCCGCCATCGCCGTCCCGAGGGCGAGACTGCCTCGGATCTCCTCGAGGATCTCGCGGGACAGCACCGACCGTCCGCCGCGAGCCCGCGTCCACGCCCGCACGGGCGCCTCCGCGAGCAGCACGACCGACAGAATCGACATCATCGTCATCGCGGTGAGCCACGGCGGCCACTCCACGAGCCACTCGAGCAACGGCCGCCCCGCCCACGACAGGTCGCGTACGACGAGGCAGACACACACCACCGACGTCGAGCGGATCACGGCGTCGATGAGGGCCTCGCGCCGCAGCTGCGCGGGCGCGCCGCGACGCACCGTGAACCAGTCGACGGCCTGGGCCGCGACGACCACGGCCAGAATGCTCGTCGTGTCGAGGCGCAGCGGGCTGTTGGCAGGGAGACCGATCGTCAGGGCGAGCGCCATCCCGGCCGCCCACGCGGTCGGCGCGGTCTGCAGCCGCCACCGCAGCCGCATCCGGAAGCGCTCGGCGGCCAACAGCGTGACGAAGTACACGAGCAGCACGGTGCGCTCGGCGTATTCGGCGTGCGGTCGGTCTCCGCTCACGACCAGCACGACGAGCAACAGCACGGCTACGGAGGCGACGACCCACGCCAATCGGCCGGTAGCCCGCTCGGCAGCACCGTCGAGCGGATCGGCGGCCGCCGACGACCGGGCGGCGCTCGGCACGATGAGCGCGCGCGAGTCCGCGACGGAACTCCGCGCCTCGGGCGTCGGCACCGCGTGGGCCGCTCCATCGCCCGACCCCGCCGACACCGCTGGCTCAGCCGACTCCGCCGACCCGGCCCGCCCGGTCGACTCGACGGCACCGACGCGTCCCTGGGCCCGCGAGATGGCGTCGCCGACAAACGGCGAGGCGTGCCGGAGAGGTGGGCGGCGCCCGCTGCGGGGCTGCACGGGTCCGGTGTCGACGCCGCCGGCGACGAGGCGGCGGCCCGCCCGGGACGACAGCGCGCGGTCGAACGCCTCGACCAGCTGGGGGTCGAAGTCGCGGCCGCTGCGACGGTGGATCTCGGCCATCGCGGCCTCGTGGCCCACCGGGCAGGTCGCGTCGTCCTCCCAGGCGAGCGCCTCATAGGCGTCGACGATGGCGAGCACGCGCGCCGTCCGCGGGATCGCCAGCCCGCTCAGGCCGTCGGGGTAGCCGCTGCCGTCCCAGCGTTCGTGGTGGTGGCGCACGGCGGCCGCCGCGTCGCCGAGGAAGTCGATGTCGCGGATGGCCTCGTAACCGGTGTCGGCATGCGAACGCACGGTCGCGAGCTCGGCATCGGCCAACTCCTCCGGACGGCGTTGCCGGATCTCCCGCGAAATCGCGACAATTCCGATGTCGTGCAGTGAGGCGCCGTAACGCAACGCCACCTCACCGCGCCGCGACAGCGGCACGTGCGGCTCGAAGACCCGGATGAGTGCGGCAATCCGCAGATTTCGGGCGACCGATCCGTCGCGATTTTCCCCGGCCGCCGCCAGAGTATCGAGAATGCGTTGCCGGGCCTTCACCTGCCCGATGTATTGCAGATATGCCCACCGCGCGACGAGCAAGGGGGCGACGATGAAGGCGGCCGTGAGCACGTGCAATCCGCCGGGGCCCCAGAGAACGACGAACACGAAGGCGGTGACCGCGTAGCCGAGGTAGACCGGCAGCGGCGCGATGAACGGCTCGAGCTCGAGCCGGGTCCCTGGCGGCGCATGGAGGCGGATCATCATCGCGACGAGCGCCGCATTGACCACGCACAGCAGCACGTCCGCGGCGAGCAGCGGCAGACCGACGTGCAGCAGCAGTTCGCGGCCGCCCGCACCGTCCGGCGACACCGGCACCCACCCGCCGGCCGCGATGTAGCCCAGGCCGCTGATCGCCCCGACCAGGCCGGTCATCGCACTGTTGAAGACCGTCGCGGCGAGTCCCGCGCGGCGCGCTTCGAACAGCGGGATGACCGCGCCGAGCACACCGGCTCCGAACGGACCGGCCAGCGGGATCGCCGACAGCAGGATCGCGGCCGTGAACGACAGGTCGATCTGGGATTCGCCGCCCAGGTCACGCAGCCGCGCGCTCGCCAACCCCAGCGCGAGCAACACGAGCAGCCCCGACAGCTCACCCGCGGTCGGGGGGTGCACCCACCACGACGCGCCGAGCACAAGCGGCAGTAGCGCCGCCAGCAGCGCCGTGTACCCGCGCACCGCATCCAGCCGCCTTCCGCGGCGAGCACGGCGCCCCCGACGCTCGGGGCC
>JBDIAM010000453.1:0-2917 GCA_039812445.1 Piscicoccus intestinalis
CGGGTCAGGACGAGACGCCGCTGGAGTCGGAGTCGAGGTCGGGGCGGGTGCTGATCGTCATGGCGACCGGTTTGGCTCCGACCGTGGCGAAGAAGTCGTTGCCCTTGTCGTCGACGATGATGAACGCCGGGAAGTCCTTGACCTCGATCTTCCACACGGCCTCCATGCCGAGCTCGGGGTACTCGAGCACCTCGACCTTGGTGATGCAGTCCTGCGCGAGCCGCGCGGCCGGGCCGCCGATGGAGCCGAGGTAGAACCCGCCGTGCGCCGCGCAGGCGTCGGTGACGGCCTTGCTGCGGTTGCCCTTGGCGAGCATGACCATCGAGCCGCCCTGCGCCTGGAACTGGTCGACGTAGGAGTCCATACGCCCGGCCGTCGTCGGGCCGAACGATCCGCTGGCCATGCCCTCGGGGGTCTTCGCCGGGCCCGCGTAGTACACCGGGTGGTTCTTCAGGTACTCCGGCATCTCTTCGCCGGCCTCGAGCCGCTCGCGGATCTTCGCGTGCGCGATGTCGCGGGCCACGACGAGCGTGCCGGTCAGCGACAGCCGCGTCTTCACCGGGTGTTTGGTCAGCTCCGCGAGCACGTCGGGCATCGGCCGGGTGAGGTCGACCTTGACGACCCCGCCGGCTCCGGTGGAGGAGACGCCGATCGCCTCGTCGGCGTGCTCGCCGAGGTCGGTGTGGGTGGTGTCGGGCAGGTACTGGGCCGGTTCGGTCTCCAGCTGCTCGATGAAGACGCCCTCGGCGGTGATCTTCGCCAGCGCCTGCCGGTCGGCCGAGCAGGAGACGGCGATCGCGACGGGCAGCGAGGCCCCGTGCCGCGGGAGCCTGATGACGCGCACGTCGTGGCAGAAGTACTTGCCGCCGAACTGGGCGCCGATGCCGAGCTCGCGGGTGAGCTGGTGCACCTTCTCTTCCATCTCGACGTCGCGGAAGCCGTGCCCGGTGGCGGGGTCGCCCTGGGTCGGCAGCGTGTCGAGGTAGCGGGCCGAAGCGTACTTCGCGGTCTTCAGCGCGAATTCGGCGCTGGTACCGCCGATGACGACCGCGAGGTGGTACGGCGGGCAGGCCGCGGTGCCGAGGGAGGCGATCTTCTCGCGCAGGAAGTCCATCATGCGATCGGGCGACAGGATCGCCTTCGTCTCCTGGAACAGGTACGACTTGTTCGCGCTGCCGCCGCCCTTGGCCATGAAGAGGAACTTGTAGGTGGTCTCGTGACCGGGCAGGGTGTCGGCGTACAGCTCCACCTGCGCCGGCAGGTTGCAGCCGGTGTTCTTCTCGTCCCACATGGTCACCGGGGCCATCTGCGAGTAGCGCAGGTTGAGCCTGGTGTAGGCGTCGAAGATGCCTTCGCTGATCGGGCGCTCGTCGACGCCCTCGGTGAGCACGTGCTGGCCGCGCTTGCCCATGACGATGGCTGTACCGGTGTCTTGACACATCGGCAGCACGCCGCCCGCGGCGATGTTCGCGTTCTTCAGCAGGTCGAGCGCGACGAACTTGTCGTTGTTGCTGGCCTCGGGGTCGTCGAGGATCTTGCGCAGCTGCGCCAGGTGCCCGGGCCGCAGGTAATGCGCGATGTCGTGCATGGCGGTCTCGGTGAGCAGCCGCAGCGCCTCCGGCTCCACCTTGAGGAAGGTGACGCCGTCGGGGCCCTCGACCGTGCTGACCCCCTCGGTCGTCAACAGGCGGTAGGGAGTCTGGTCCTCACCGATGGGCAGCAGGTCTTCGTAGGCGAAATCTGGCATCGCGCGCTCCTTCGTGGTCCGGCGCAGGCTCGCGGATCAGCCTAGTCAGTGCGTGCCTTCGCGGGCGGGCCGTTGGTCCGGCCGCTCGGGGCCCTGGCCGGAGGCAGTCAGCCGGCGAGCTCGTCGCGGCGGGGCGGGTTGGCGCCGGCGCGGGCGACGGTGATGGCGGCGCAGGACAGGGCCCGGGTGACGGCCGGCTCGATCTGCGACCAGTCGGCGGCGCGCAGGCGCTCGCGGGCGTCGGCGCCGCCGAGCAGCCCCGCGTCGAGCAGCCCGGACAGGATGCCGGACATGAACGAGTCGCCGGCGCCGACGGTGTCGACGACCTGCACGGCGGGGAGCCCGACCTGGTGGAACTCGCCCTGGACGTAGACGAGGGCCCCCTCGCCGCCGCGGGTGGCGACGACGACGGTGGCGCCGAGCTCGGCCCAGTGCCGCAGCACCTCGGTGAGGTCCTGACCGTCGTACATCCAGTCGATGTCCTCGTCGCTGGCCTTGACGACGTCGCTGAGGGCGACGAGTTCCTCGACGCGCGGTCGCACCAGCGACGAGTGGCCCATGAGCTGCGGGCGGGCGTTGGGGTCGTAGGAGATCGTGTTCGTGTCGCGCACGCGGGTCATGACGTCGCGCACCGCGTCGCCGCCGGGTTGGAGCGTGGCGGCGATGGAGCCGGTGTGGAAGTGCGCTCCGGGCGGCACCGGCAGATCGCGGTCGAGGTCCCACGTGATCTTGAAGGCATAGGTCGCGGCGCCCTCGGTGTCGAGCAGCGCGGTGGCGGTGGGGGTGCGTTCGGCGCTCGTGCTGCCGTCGACGAGGCTGACGTTCTCGCCCGCCAGATGGTCCTTGATCCGCACCCCACGCTCGTCGGTGCCGATGTGGCACGCCAGCGCCGCCTCGTGCGTGAGCCGGGCCAGGCCGATGGCCACGTTCGCCGGGCTGCCGCCCACGTGCTCGTTCTCCCCCTCGCGGGACACGACGATGTCGATGAGGGCCTCTCCGGCGACGATGACGGGCTCATGCATGTGCTCACCGTAGTGCTCCCACCGTCGCCGCGGGGTGGGCGCCGCCCGTCCACCTCTCAGTGCGGGTGGAGGTGCGGGGCGAGGTGTCGCGCGGCGGGGTCGTCGGGGAGGATGGGCGGGTGAGCACGACACCCTCTCCCGACGGACC
>JBDIAM010000454.1:0-2904 GCA_039812445.1 Piscicoccus intestinalis
CGCGCTCAGACGATGTTGATCTCGGGGCGCAGGCGCTGCCCGGCGAACCGGGACACGTCGAAGCCACCGATGTCGACGAGGGGTTCGCGGCCCTGCACGAGGTCGGCCATGACCTCCCCCAGGGCGGGCCCGAGCAGGAAGCCGTGCCCGGAGAAGCCGGTGCAGTAGTGCAGGCCGGGCAGGTCGGTGGCGGTGCCGACGAGTCCGTTCGCGTCGGGGGTCACCTCGTACAGTCCGGCCCAGCCACCGGCGATACCGACCTCGGCCAGCGACGGCGCGCGCCGCTCCATCGCGTCGATGAGGCCGGGCAGCCACGCGTCGTCGCGGCCGAGCTTGAAGCCGGGGGTCTCCTGCGGGTCGGACATGCCGATGAGCAGCCCCGGGCCCTCGTTGTGGAAGTAGAACGTCGAGGAGAACTCCACGGTCATCGGGGTGTCGGGTCGCAGGCCGGGCACCGGCTCGGTGGTGACGATCTGGCGGCGCAGCGGCTCGACCGGCAGGTCGAGGCCGAACCAGCCGCCGACCTCCCGCGACCAGGCGCCGGTGGCGATGACGACCTGCTCCGTGCGCACCGTGCCGGCCTCGGTGTGCACGGCCGTGATGCGCGGGACCGCCCCGGAGCGGTCGACGTCGGCGCCGGTGGCCGCACATCCGGGCAGCAGGGTGGCGCCGGCGCGGCGGGCGGCGCCGGCGTACCCCAGGCACACCGACTCCGGGGTGCAGTGCCCGTCCTCGGGCGAGAAGGCGGCTGCGAGCAGGCCGTCGGTGCTGATGAGCGGGGAGAGTCGCTGCGCCTCGGCGGGCGTGAGCATGCGCGAGGGCACGCCGAGGGAGTTCTGCAGGGCGACGCTCGCCTCGAAGGTCGCGACGTCACCCGGGTCGTCGAGGAGGAACAGGTAGCCGACCTGGTGCAGATCGATCTCCTGCCCGAAGGTCTGCGCGAAGTTCTCGAAGACCCGCAGTCCGTGCTGGCCGAGCACGATGTTGATCTCGTCGGAGAACTGGGCGCGCACGCCGCCGGCCGACTTGCACGTCGACCCCGAGCCGAACTGCGCCTTGTCGAGCAGCACCACCCGTGGCAGGCCGCGGCGGGCCAGGTGGTAGGCGGTGGCGAGCCCGATGACGCCGCCCCCGAGAACGACGACGTCGGCGTCCGTAGGCAGTTCACGACCCACGAGACATCTCCTTTGTAGTAAACATCTGACACATGGAGACGAGCGCGTCGGCGATCTCGTCCTCGCCGAGCAGCACGCTGGCGGCGGCCGGCCCGAGCGGAACGAAGGAGTCGGTGCTGGCGACCCGCCCGATGGCGCCGCGGTAGCCGCCCTCGACGAGCGCGCTGATGACGCGTTCGCCGACACCCCCGCCGTGTCGGGTCTCGTCGACGACGAGCACGCCCTCGTAGCCGCGGGCGGCAGCGAGCAGGTGCGCCCGCGGCAGCGGCGCGAGCCAGCGCAGGTCGTACAGGTCGGCACGCGTGTGCGGGTCGAGCGCGCGGGCGGCGGCGAGCGCGCGATGGGTCATGCCGACGCCGTTGCCGAACGTCACGACCAGCACGGAGGCGGGCCGCTCGCCGAGCACATGCAGCCGCCCCTCGTCGCGGTCGGGCAACGCCTCGGCCCACCGATCGGGCGACGGGTACGGTGCCAGCGCCGCACCGTCTCCGGGCAATGTATCGCGTGAATGATACAAAGCGATCGGCTCGAGGAAGACCGTCGGGCGGCCCTCGGCGCGGGCGATACCGGCGAGGACGCGCAGCAGCCCGGGCGCCTCGGCCGCGGCGCTGGGCACGGCGACGACGAGTCCGGGGATGTCGAGCAGGGCGGCGACGGAGTTGTCGTTGTGGAAGTGCCCGCCGAAGCCGCGCTGGTAGGCCAGCCCGGCGATCCGCACGACGAGCGGGTTGGCGTACCGGCCGTCGCTGAAGAAGCCGAGCGTGGCGGCCTCGCCGCGCAGCTGGTCGATCGCGTTGTGCAGGTAGGCGAGGTACTGGATCTCGGGGATCGGCAGCAACCCGGCGAGCCCGGCTCCGAGGGCGGTGCCGAGGATCGTCTGTTCGTCGAGCAGGGTGTCGAACACGCGCTGGGCACCGAACGCGCGACGCAGCCCGCGGGTGACGCCGTAGACGCCGCCCTTGACGCCGACGTCCTCGCCGAACACGAGCGCCCCGGGGTCGGCGAGCAGCAGGTCGGTGAGCGTGGCGTTGATCGACTGGGCGAGGGTCAACGGGCCGGCCTCCTCGGGGAGCCGGCCGCGGAAGGCCTGTTCGCGGCCTTCGCCGACGACCGTCGCGGCGGCGCGCACCGCGGCCGGGGCGCGCCGGGTCAGGGGCGCGGTGACGGCCGCGGCGTCGCACAGTCGGGTCGCCGGCAGCAGCGCGGCGGCGGTGTCGGCAGCCGCCGCCCGCGCGGCGTGGTACTCCTCGCGCAACCGCTCGGGCGTGCGCAGTCCGCGGCGGGCGAGCAGCGCGGCGGTGGCCAGCAGCGGGTCCCGCTCCCGATCGGCGGCGATCTCGCGCGGCGAGCGGTAGGCGACCTCGGCGTCGGAGCCGGCGTGGCCCTCGTAGCGAACGGTGCGCAGGTGCACGACGGCCGGGCGCCGGGTCGTGCGCACGTGGTCGGCGGCGCGGCGCGCGGTGGCGAGCACGCCGGCGGGGTCGACTCCGTCGGCGTCGAACCGGGCGAAGCCGGTGAGCCGGGCCAGGCTCTCCTCGATCCACCGCGCCGGGGTGCGCACGGAGATGCCGAGGCCGTTGTCCTCGACGACCACGAGCAGCGGCACCGGCACGCCCTGATGCGCGGCGTGCTGGGCGGCGTTGAGGGCCCCGAGGGTGGTGGAGTGGTTGAGCGAGGCGTCACCGAGGGAGGTCACGACGAGCGCGTCGGCCGGCCACTCGTCGGGCAG
>JBDIAM010000455.1:0-2892 GCA_039812445.1 Piscicoccus intestinalis
CGCGTGTGCCCCTGGCCGTGCCGGGCCAGCGTCAGCGTCGAGGTGATGTTGACGAGCGGCACGAGCACGGCGTTGCACAGGGCGGCCAGCGCCAGCCCCTCGGCGCCGAGCACGGCGGTGGCCACGACGAGCCCGATGTAGTTGTTGAACCGCACGCCGCCCTGGAAGACCGACGAGAACGCCGGTCCGTCGCGGGTGATCAGCGGGCGCAGCAGCCACGTGACGACGGCCGCGAGCACCGAGGAGATCGCGAGCACGAGCGCCATCGACCCGACTCCGAGGCCCGAGAAGTCGGCCCTGGCCAGGCCGGAGACGAACAGCGCCGGCAGCAGCACGAAGTAGGCGAGCCGCTCGAGGTTGCGCCAGAACTCGTCGGTGAACCGCCAGCGCCGGCGCAGCGCCCAGCCGAGCGCGATGAGCGCCGCGGTCGGGAGCAGCGCGGAGGTCAGGGCGCCCGCGTCGACCTGCCCGTTCATCGGGCGCCCGGGCGCGGGCCCGCCTGCGAAGCCGTCTGAGCCGTCACGGCGGCGACCCTACCGGCGCGCACCCGCCCGCCGCACGGGCATGAGGCGGGCACCGCGCGGCCCCGGCGCGTAAGGTGCGCTGAGGGGGTCGAGGACCGCCACGGGAAAGGAGCGGTCCGGCATGGAATCGTCTGACACACGCACGTCGGGCATCCACCCGCGCGTCGGGGACTGGCAGCAGCTGTACGGCCCCGGCGTCCGGCGCCATCTCGACTACGGCGGCGCCACGCTCGTCGACCTCTTCGAGCGCGCGGCCCAGGGCCTGCCGCGGCAGGCTTGCTACGACTTCATGGGCGCCACCCGCCGCTACGAGCAGGTCGCCGACGACGTCGCGCACGTCGCGCACGGTCTTGCCGCCCTCGGGGTGCGCGCCGGAGACCGTGTGGCGGTCCTGCTGCCGACGTGCCCGGAGAACCTCGTCGCCACCCTGGCGTGCGCGCGGCTGGGCGCCCGCGTCGTGCAGCACAACCCGCTGTACACGGCCGACGAGCTGGCCCCGATGTTCGCCGACCACGGTGCGACTGTGGCAATCGTGTGGAACAAAGCGCTCGGCATCGTCGACGAGTTGCGCGCGGGCAGCGCGCTGCAGCACGTGATCTCGGTCGACCTGACCCGTTCGCTGCCGACGCTCAAGCGCCTCGCGCTGCGGCTGCCGCTGCCGGCGGCGCGGGCCGCGCGGGCCCGGCTCACCGACTCCGCCCGGCACCCCGGCGTGCTCGACTGGCGCGCCGTGCGCAGCCCCGACCCGCTGCCCGCCGAGCATCCCCGGCCCGGCCCCGACGACGTCGCGGTCATCCTCTACACCTCCGGCACGAGCGGTTCCCCGAAGGGCGTGCCGCTGACGCACGCGAACCTCGTCGCCAACTGCCTGCAGGGCGTGGAGTGGGCGCAGCTGGAGTTCGGGCGCAACGTCTTCCTCGCGGCGCTGCCGATGTTCCACGCGCTCGGGCTGACGGTCGGGGTGTTCGCGGGGATCGCGGGCGGCTCGACCGTGCTGCTCGTGCCGACTCCGGACCCTGCCTTGATGATCGACGCGTGTAAGCGGCGCCTGCCGACGTTCATCACCGGCGTGCCGCCGATGTTCGAGGCGATCCTGCGCGAGGCCCAGAAGCTGCGCGTCGACCTGCGCGGGATCCACAGCGGCCTGTCGGGGGCGATGTCGCTCGACCCGGAGTTCGTCGACCGCTGGGAGGCGGCCACCGGCGGGCACCTCATCGAGGGCTACGGCCTGACGGAGACGGCGCCGATCGTGCTCGGCAACCCGATCGCGCCGACGCGGCGGCCGGGCACCGTGGGGGTCCCGTTCCCCGACACCGACATCCGCATCGTCGACCCCCAGCACCCGCACACCGACGTGGAGCCGGGCACGCAGGGCGAGTTGCTCGTGCGCGGCCCGCAGGTGTTCGGCGGATACCTGCACCGGCCGGAGGAGACGGCCGCGGTGTTCGTCGACGGCTGGTTCCGCACCGGCGACCTGGCGCGGCTCGACGACGACTTCGTCGTCATCACCGGCCGCGCCAAGGAGCTCATCGTCACCGGCGGCTTCAACGTCTCCCCCGCGGAGGTCGAGGAGGTGCTGCGCCGGCACCCGGCGATCGGCGACGTCTCGGTCGTCGGCATGCCGCGCCCGCACGGCGGCGAGGACGTCGTCGCCGCGGTCATCCCGGTCGGCACGCTGCCCTCGACCGAGGAGCTGCGCGCCTGGGCCAAGCACTCGCTCGCGGCCTACAAGGTGCCGCGGCGCTTCGAGGTCGTCGCCGAGCTGCCCACCAACGCCATGGGCAAGGTGCTCCGCCGCGAGGTCGCCGCCCTCCTGCACCGCCACGACGAACGCCCCTGAACCTCCCTGACCACCCCTGAGACCCCTGAGACCCCTGAGACCCCTGAGACCCCTGAGAACTGCGTGTCACGGTGAGAACTGCTGTCCGTGTCGCAGTTCTCACCACGACACGCAGTTTTCACGAGCTTGGCGAGCCCTCGCCCCGGAGCCCGAGGCGCTCAGGCCTCGTCCGGCTCAGCGGTCCCCTGCTCACGACGTCATGGCCTCACCGAGCGTGCAGGTCACGACCCGGGATGAGCTCCGGGGCGTCATCGCGTCCGCCGCAGAAGGGGGGCGAGTCGCACTCCCGTGAGGTGGATGGCGTCGTTGCGCCAGGATTCCAACAAGGGGTCATCGTTCGCCACCATGTGGGACAGCGCCGTCGGACTTGTATCGATCAACTGAGCCACATTGCCCGTCCATGCGCGGACGCGGACCGCCAACGCGTCCAGTTGCGCCAACCACGTCTCTTCCCGGCCTTCGGTCAAGTCGTCGCGGCGCACAAGAAGAATGTCGATGTCCGAGTGGACGTCCGCGGTGCCGCGGGCG